>CAZXYQ010000036.1:0-23645 GCA_964644975.1 uncultured Rhodohalobacter sp. | reverse complement strand
CGCTTTTCCATACGCATCCGTTTGGTGATGGAGATAGTGTAAATGTTCCGGGCTGTCCGCCAGCATATAACGGAGACTTTGTCAGCCAGGCGGATAGAAACATGGTAGAGTCAATAGCGAATCATCCAGATCTACCTCCCATTCCAATGTATGTGATGGATGAGGATAAAATTGGGGTTCTGGACCCATCAGATACGTCTCAATATTCTCAAAACATCAATCGATGTGGATATTAATTGTAACAATTTCCGAAAAAATAGAATACCACAAATAATAAACATTATGAAAACCATAATAACAGTACTTATTTTTATAAGTTTCTCCCTTAATAATTCAGGTGTGATCCTCGTTCAAAACGAGTCGAATATATTTGAAACGGTAAAACACCCTTGCTTTCCGGCTCACGAAAAGGCTAAAGAACATTTGAAGGGGTATCTGGAGAAGGATCAAAATATAGAACAACTAAGAAATTATGGGGCAGAAATTGATCATACTACTCATACAGATGTATATGCCCTTAAAAACGAATCAGACTCGGCAGACTGTCAAAAGTTGATTGATAATTTTGAGTATCTTATGGAAGAGTCTGAATATTCCTATTCAATTTACAAGGCTGCCAATCATTATTTTATTGTTCGATATTGTTTGGAAAACAACGAATTTGAATGGGAATCAACTTCTATTGTTAATAGTGATTTTGAAGTTGTAGCAGTAGCTCTAAACTGGTAAGCTGTTCAATCTCTACTAAAAAGTTATCAAGGGTGCACTCCTTCTATCTTTGTATTTGTTCAAATGTAAAGAATAGCACATCTGTTCACGAAAGAATAGCTCGGATAGATAACAAATAACCAAACCCCGAAATCACCCCACCTTCACAGGATGCACCCATCCAAACGGATCATCCAGCTTACCGTACTGGATGCCGGTAATGGTGTCGTACATCTTCTTGGCAAACGGGCCGATCTTTTCACGATCCAGCTCGATGGTATTTCCATTGTGATGAATGAGTCCCACGGGGGAGATGACCGCTGCAGTACCGGAGCCGAAGATCTCTTTCAGGCTGCCGTCTTTGTGTGATTTAAATACTTCATCAATCGTAATCCGGCGCTCTTCCACTTCCACGTTCCACTCTTTCGCCAGGGCGATCACCGAACGTCGTGTAATTCCCGGCAGCACGGTTCCGCCCAGTTTCGGAGTAACGAGCGTATTACCAATCAGGAAAAAGATATTCATGGTGCCCACCTCTTCTACGTACTTGTTCTCTTTGGCATCGAGCCAGAGTACCTGAGTGTAGCCCTCTTTTTGGGCCTGTTGTGCCGGCAGAAAGCTTCCTCCGTAATTACCGGCCGCTTTCGCTTCACCTGTGCCCCCTTTTACAGCTCTCACAAAATGGTCGGTTGTGGTAAGGCTTACCGGGTTGAATCCCTCTTTGTAGTACGCCGCAACCGGGCTTGTTATCACCATATAGCGATAGTTTGCGGCTGCCCGCGCCGCAATATACTCCTCTGATGCAAATACGAACGGACGCACATAAAGCGCGTGGCCGTGAGTTTTGGGCACCCATTTGTGATCAATCCGAATCAGCTCTTCAAGGCTTTCAATAAACGCACTCTTATCCATTGCCGGGATACACATACGCGCGGATGAGTTGCTGATGCGCTCGTGGTGATTTTCAAGCCGGAACAGGTTAATTGTATTGTCATCCACGTAGTACGCCTTCATCCCCTCAAACACCGCCTGTCCGTAGTGCAGCGCGTGCATGGATGGATGAAATGAGATAGGGGAGTAGGGCACAATAGAAGGTTCCTCCCATGCATTATTGGCGTACTTCATATCAATCATGTGATCGGAAAACTGTCTGCCGAATTCAAGATTGTCGAAATCAATAGAGGATAGTTTACTTTCTTTCGTTCGGGTAATCTGCATGGTGGCAATTGTGAGTTTGAAATTATTAAATGATATTGACCTAAGATAACAGGTTTTCGAGAAACTGTTTAAACCTCAGTTCGATTATTAATCAATTTCATTTATTGAGTATTTAGTCTACCCTAAAAAGGGGCTCATTTTTTGAACGCGAAGCGAAATTTAGAGGGGTGTCCATCGAATACTCCAAAAAGAACATCACCCTCAATCTCGCTGGCGCGGGATAAAAGAGGAGCCCTTTTCTAAGGGGGACTTTTAAAGTCACATTTTAAAAAAACGAACTCAGATTTTAACCAAACCACTAAATCCTAATACAAAATTGTATGAAACGTCTTTTTCTGTTATTGGCTCTCCTTTTCCCCGTCGCTGATTTGATGCACGCACAATCCCGAAACGACATCAAACCGGATATTTTGCCGATGCGCGATCGCGCCGAAGTGATGGACCGCTGGACCGAAAACCGTCTTGACACTCTCGTGCCTGAACTGATGCGCCGTGAGGGGATCGATATGTGGGTGCTGGTGGCGCGCGAATACAATGAAGACCCGGTACTTCTGACCATGCTCCCTGCTACGTGGCAGTCATCAAGAAGAACCACAATTCTTGTATTCTACAATCCCGGCGATGGCCGTGATCTCGAACGATTTGCCGTATCGAGGTACGATATCGGTTTTTTTGAAACGCAGTGGTTCCCCGATGAGGAGCCGGATCAGTGGAAACGGTTTGGAGAACTCGTTGCAGAGCGCAATCCTGAAAAGATTGGCGTGAACGTTTCCGAACATTTTGCGCTGGCCGATGGAATCAGCTATACGGATTACAATCACCTGAAAGAAAGCCTCACCCCTGAACTGCAGGCGCGGATCGTATCTGCTGAGAACCTGGCGATCGGCTGGCTGGAGACCCGCACAGATGAGGAGAAGACGGTATACAGGCAGATTAATCGAATTGCGCACAATATCGTGGCCGAAGGGCTGTCTGAAAAGGTGATCACTCCGGGCGTGACCACAACCGAGGACCTGCAGTGGTGGTATCGAGAGAGGATTCGGGATCTCAATCTGACAACCTGGTTCCACCCGTCCGTTTCGATCGATCGTTCGGAATCTCCGGAACACACGGGCGATTTTTCAGGTCCTGCTGACACAGATGTGATTATGCCCGGCGACATCGTGTGGATGGATCTTGGAATTGAATATCTTGGTTTAACCACAGACACTCAGCGGAACGCCTATATTTTGCGGCAGGGTGAAACTGAGGCTCCCGAAGGATTACGCAACGCGCTGGAAAAGGCAAACCGTGTTCAGGACATTCTGGCCTCGCACTTTGTAACGGGAAGAACCGGAAATGAGATTTTGGCTGCCGCGCTCCGGCAGGCTGAAGAGGAAGGAATTACCACTACAATCTACACTCATCCACTCGGCTACCACGGTCACGGTGCCGGGCCCACGATTGGCCTTTGGGATCAGCAGAATGGCGTTCCGGGATGGGGAGACTATCCGCTCTATGCCAATACCGCGCACTCCATTGAGCTGAATGCAGAAGCGTATGTGCCTGAATGGGACCGTACCATTCTGATGAAGCTGGAGGAGAACGCAATTTTTGATGGGGAATCGGTCTATTATATTGATGGCAGAATGCAGGAATTTTATCTCGTTCCGAGGCAGCGGTAAAGGATGAAAGATGATTTACAACGACTAAGCTATTGGGTAGCCCTGAAAAAATTTCAATCAATTCTGTAAGGGAATTCTATATCCGGTATCTTATATAGTAGAATCAGCAATTTTTCATATTAGATAGTTTATTGGATGATAAAAAAGGCAAGAGGTATTCTAAAGGATACATTTGGGTTTGATCAGTTTCGGTCCCTCCAGGAAGATGTAATTAAAAATGTTCTGGCGAAAAAAGATACGTTGGTTATCATGCCCACAGGCGGGGGTAAATCACTCTGCTACCAGATTCCGGCCATGATTTTTGATGGACTTACCATTGTTGTGTCGCCTTTGATTTCACTGATGAAAGACCAGGTGGATCAGCTTACGTCATACGGTATACCCGCAGTGGTTTTGAACAGCTCAATCTCTGATGATCTCTACCGGCTGAACGAGCAGAAAGTGAGAAGCGGCGAAGCAAAAATGCTATATGTTGCACCGGAGTCCCTGATGACGGACAGAATTCGTCACCTGCTCACCCAGGTGAACGTAGACTGTTTCACCATCGATGAAGCGCACTGTATTTCGGAATGGGGACACGATTTTCGCCCCGATTACCGACAGCTGGCGGAGATTCGAAAGGACTTTCCTGAAGCGGTCTGTATCGGCCTAACGGCAACTGCAACACCGCGGGTACGAGAAGATATAAAAGAGATTCTGGAGTTTAGGGATGCATCTACTTTTGTGGCCAGTTTTGACCGCGAGAACCTGTTTTTGAACGTCGTGGATAAATCAGGTCCGGTAGATCAAATTCTCGATTTTCTCTACACTCGAAAAGGCCAGTCGGGAATTATCTACTGCTTCAGCCGGCGTCAGACCGACGAGCTCTATCAGGACTTGAAGGATGAAGGGCACTCTGTTCGGCCCTATCACGCAGGGCTGAGCGAACATCAGCGGGAAACCTATCAGAATGCCTTTATACGGGATGATATCGACATTATCGTTGCGACGGTTGCCTTCGGAATGGGGATTGATAAACCGGATGTGCGATTCGTGATTCATCACGATATGCCCCAGAATATTGAGTCGTACTACCAGCAGATCGGCCGTGCGGGTCGTGATGGACTGCGTTCAGATTGCCTTCTTCTCTATAGCCACTCCGATCGCCAGAAGATCAACTACTTTATCAATCAAAAAGAGGGTGAAGAGAAAGAGGTTGCCAAGAAGCATCTTGAAGATCTCATCAACTATCTCACCACGAGTGACTGCCGGCGTATTCCGCTGATGGATTATTTTGGCGAAACGTACGGAAGCGATGAGTGCGGAATGTGCGATAACTGTATCTCCATGAAAGATGAGATGGAAGATCTGACCGTTGCCGCACAAAAATTCCTTTCCTGTATCGTTCGTACAGATGAGCGATACGGAGCCACGCATATCACCGATATTCTTAGGGGATCGAAAGCAAAGAAAATTCTTGAAAACGGTCACGATAAACTTTCAACCTATGGTATTGGCGAAGAGTTCAGTAAAGATCAGTGGGTTCAGCTATCGAGGCTGCTGGTTCGGAAAGATTTTCTGACCAAAGATCCCAAATACGGATCACTCTTGCTTACTGATGATGCCAGGGAGGTACTGAAAGATCAAAAACGGGTAACGGGCGTTCTCGATCGTACCCAAACTGCGATTGATGGCAGCGCCGCCGCACGGACCTCCACAGATGTTGAAAACCGGTATGATGAAAATCTGTTTGAAGAGCTAAGAAAGTTAAGGAAAGAAATGGCTGTTCAGCAGGACGTGCCTCCCTACGTGATTTTTCCCGATACCACGCTGATGGAGATGGCGTACTACTTTCCGCAGTCGTCCGATACTCTGACTGGAATTTACGGAGTTGGAGATGCCAAGCAGAAGAAATATGGACAGGATTTTCTGAAGGTCATCAAAGAGTATTGCGAAGAAAACAGTATCGATGAGCGCGAGCGGGAAATTAAAAAGAAAACCAAAAAGAAATCGTCCTCGAAAAAACACGTCCAGATTGGAGACGACTACAATAATGGTAAATCCCTCGACCATCTCGCGGAAGAGCATGGAGTGAAGATGCCCACCATTCTAAAGCATCTGAAAACCTATTTTGAAGAGGGGAATAAACTTCGCCAGGATGGGATTCTGGAGGCTGCAGGGTTGTCTCAGCGAAAAGTTGACGAAGTGAATAAAGCGATGGATAAGGTAGGACCAGAATTGTTGAAGCCTGTCTATGAAGAGCTGGACAAATCAGTTGGATATAGCGAACTTCGAATGATGCAGCTCTATTATATGGCCAAAAATGGGTCTTGATTGATCCTGCTGACGGTTCTGTTGCAGGGAAAAGCGGATCAGCCAAACCGTTATTTATCACATATCTGAAATAAACAGATGTCTTCTATGTTAAGTAAACGTAAAAAGCCCGAGTTCGATTGATAAACCATTTGAATTATCGAAGAAGTCTCCCCTAAAAGGGGCTCATTTCTTGAACGCAAAGCGAAATTTAGAGGGGTGTTTATTGAATTTACCACAATTTGATGAACATCCGCCTCATTCCCCCTTTTCTAAGGGGGAGTATTTTCTTATCGTCTAAGAATTGAACTCAGCTTTAAAAGCCCACGATAAAACGATTATACATTGATATCATCATTTGTAGACAGCTTAAAAGATAAACCTACGGACGATCTGTTTAATCCGTGGTTCGAACGGGATACTGATCATGACGTGGTGCCGGATGCACCCGCCATAAGAAAACGGCAGCTGGGGCAGTACCTGGCCGAACGCAGATCATCGGCAAAATACCTGATGATTGCGGAAGCCCTCGGGTACCAGGGTGGCCATTTTACGGGAATCGCGATGACATCTGAGAGGATTTTACTGGGCCATCAGGCTGATAAGTACGGTGTAAAGGCTTCTCATGTGTTCAATGGTGTTGGTCCGCAAAGGACAAGCCGGCCGGACTTTATTGAAAAAGGGATGACAGAGCCCACAGCTACGATCATGTGGGGAGCACTCATCAACCTGGGAATAGATCCCTACGAAGTTGTATTGTGGAACGCGGTTCCCTGGCACCCTTATAAGAGCGGTAAAGGCCTGTTGAGCAACCGCACACCAACAGCTCCGGAGATGGAGGCAGGTATGTTCCATCTAAAAAAATTTGTGGGACTGTTCGATAATGTGAAACTGGTTGCCGTTGGGAAGAAATGCGAGCAGAGTCTGTCGGAACTTGGCAAAACATTTACAGCGGTGAGGCACCCGGCGAATGGTGGGGCCCCAAAATTTCGCGAACAAATACGATCCCTAATGAAGCAGTGATGATGTTTTATCATTATTCAATACAAATGATTTTACCGGAAATTCAGTTTTGATCGACATTGAGTTAATTATCTGTATTTTTACCGGGAATAAATAACCCCACTAATTATCAAAGCAGTAAAGATGAAATTAAATAAGCTTGGTGCCTTCACCGTTTTATTTGTGCTGTCCGCTATGTCGGGACTATATGCGCAAAGTGTCGATCTTCAAGACATAATAGTAGCACCCGCGCCTCTGACCGAGCGAGTTTGTACATTTGAGCCTACCGATATTAATTCAAGACACTTCATTGGCCACGAAGATGTCGTAGGTAAACGTTCAAGCATGCAAGCTTCTTCTGAATTTAATGTTACGTACGTAAATGCCTGTGGGGGACAAACATGGCCAAGTCAGGCTCGTCAGGCGTTTGATCATGCCATGAGAATTTGGGAAACACATCTGCAGTCGAGCGTACCGGTCAGAATTGAAGCAACATGGCAGGAGCTCGATGATAATGTACTTGGTTCGGCGGGACCTACCCTGATTGCCCAGGTACCTGAACCGATTGGCCAGAATAATACGTGGTACTCCGTAGCCCAGGCAAGTGCTATGACCGGCCAGGATATTGTCGGTGGTTCATCTAATACTCAGTATGATATACGCATTAATATTAACTGTGAATTCAACGACTGGTATTTTGGGACTGACCAGGAGACCCCGCAGGGCCGGATTGATTTGGTAACAGTAGTTTTGCATGAAGTGGGTCATGGAATAGGATTCATCGGCAGTATGCGGGCTGATGAAGATACAGAGATTGCTGAATGGGGATTTGAGAGCAGTACTACAAACAGGACCTTTCCAATTGTTTATGATCGGTTTGTTGAAGATGGAAACGGAAATGATATACTAGACGAATCTGTCTATTTCAATCCGTCCGGTGCTCTGTTCAGAGGATTAACCGGAAATAATAATGGACTTTTCTTTGTAGGATTTGATGCCGCCCAGGTTTTTAATGGCGCACCGGTACCGATATATGCACCGTCAACATTTCGTCCGGGAAGCAGTTATTCACATCTGGATCAGGATACGTTTGGCAATACCGAAAACGCATTAATGCGCCCCAGAATCGACCGGCAATCGGCCTCCCACACGCCCGGACCGGTAATGTGCGGAATGCTCAGCGATATGGGGTGGCCCATGGGGGCAAACTGCAATGCGCTGCTGGGTATAGAATCTGCGATTTCAGTGAGTACTGAACCTCTCGATTTTGGTATATCTAATGTTGATTCGAGGGTAACACGAACGTTCAGAGTAGAAAATTTACCTTCAGCAGAAGATCCATTGTCCGGACTGATATCAATTGAAAATGACAATTTTTCCGTTCCGGAAAATCAAGAACGCTTTACAATACAACCGGGCGGAGCGATTAATATAGCCGTACGGTACGATCCGTCAAGCGCCAGCATTGATGATAGTGTGCTTCTTCTGTTTCACAATTCATCTCGGATGCCAAATCCGGTTCTGATTGAACTGAATGCAGAGGCTCTTGAAAGGAGACAGGAATTTGCACTGGATCAAAATTATCCCAATCCGTTTAACGCCCAAACCCGAATTGAATATGCTTTGACGGCTTCAGCCTACGTACGACTTGATATTTATAATTCATCAGGACAGCTTATTGAAACGCTGGTTGATGGAGAACAGTCAGAAGGGCGTTACGTAGAACTGTTCGACGCTGAGACCAGGGGACTGGCAAGCGGAATGTATATCTATCGCATCCTGGTTGACGGAGATGAGGAGACACGTAAACTACTTTATATTAGGTGATGTGACCGTGGCCGGTAAGTGAACTGATAAATTACGCTGGGTTTATAATTTTTGACTATAAAAAAATCTCCCTCTCAAAAACGAATAATCTCACCTGCGCTTATGTCCGGGGCGTGGTTCCCCGGAGAGGGGAGTACGGCTTCAGCCGGGAGGGGAGTAATGAATCTACTTATTCCGTTCGTTTACGCAATCATAAAATAAGCCTTTCAGTCTTGCCAGATATAAATAAATTGCACCAAAGCATACAGAAAAGTAGTTTAGTGCAGCAGGCTCATTTTACCCGGTACTCTGCATAGCGGCAGCAACACCGTTGATGCTCAGAAAGAGAGCATGACGCAGCTCTTTTAGCTCCTCCTCACTCTCAGCTTTTTCCCAGCGATTTAAAAGATCGACCTGTATTACGTTCAGGGGATAAGTGAACACATTTCGGAATTTTATAGAGTTTTGAATCACTTTTCTGCTATCCAGTATATTCTCCTGCTCAGTAATCTTCAAAATGATGTCACGGGTTTTTTCAAAATCACTTCTGATAAACTTGTGGAGCTTTTTCAGGTCATTCCTGTCGGAGTAAATATTGCTTGTCAGCTGGTGGGTTCGTGCAATTTCGCGCTGTGCATTATCAATAATGGTATTGAAAAAGCTCCAGTTGTTATACCAGATTTGAAGTGTTTCCATGATCTCAGGATCTTCCTTCAGCATTGGCTCGAGTGCCGATCCAAGACCAAACCATCCGGGAACATTGTACCGTACCTGAGTCCATCCAAATACCCACGGAATAGCGCGCAAATTTTCGAACTTAAGTCCACCGGAGCCACCTCGTGAAACAGGCCGGGAAGCGATCGGAAGATTCCCGATATGTTCAACCGGGGTGATGTGCTTAAACCACTCCCAAAATTCCGGATCATCAATAAGTTTCCGGTAAGCATCCATGGAGCCGTTGGAAATATTGTCCATAATTTTTTCGGTCCCGTCGCCCTCCTCCAAAGCCTTCTGGCCTTCGCCGGCTGTTACCCTTGCAACGGCATTTACAATCTGTTCCAAATGCCTGCGGGCAATGTCAGTTAATGAATAGCGGAACGAGATGATTTCACCCTGTTCGGTAAACCGGATTCGGCCGTTGTTGCTGATTGAAGGAAGGGCAAGTATTGCGCGGTTAGAGCGTCCGCCGCCCCTGCCAACCGATCCGCCGCGACCGTGGAAGAGACGGAAATCAATGTCATATTTCTTCAAAACCTTACCGAGGCGAAGCTGTGATTTCTGCAGCGCCCAGTTTGCCATCCAGTAACCACCATCTTTGTTACTGTCGGAATATCCCAGCATAATCTCCTGGAATCCGTTGCGTGCTTTTACCTGGTGTTTGTAAATCTCATCGGTCAGGATTTTTTCCATCAGGCCGGCACTGCGGTCAAGATCATCAATCGTTTCAAACAGGGGCACAATATCGATATGGCTGTGCACGGTTTTGCCATCCCATCTCCAGAGTCCCGCTTCTTTTGCCAGTATTGCCACTTCAAGCAGATCGCTAACGTCGTGCGTCATGCTTACAATGTAGCTTCCAAAGGCATTTTTATCGACTTCACGCAGCGTTCTGATCAATCTGAACACAGATAAGATTTTCTCCGTCTCCTGCTTCAATTTATAATCAACCGGACTAAGCGGACGGGGATTTTGAAGCTCGCTTGTTAAGAGCTCAATTTTCTCCTCTTCAGATAATTTGGAGTATCCTTTCCTGACGTGAGCAACAGTGAGCAGATCCTCAACGGCATTTTCATGAATTTCACTATGCTGACGAATGTCGAGCGCAGCCAGGTGGAACCCGAACGTTTTTGCCCGGATTCTGAGATCGTTAAACTGGCCGAATTGGGCCACATCATGCAGACCGCTCACTTTCAGCGAGGAGTGAATAAGGTCGAGATCTTTAATGAAATCATCTGCCGTATAGGCGCCTGCTGAATTTAAAACGGTCTGTTCACCCTCACCTATATCTGCCAGAAGGTTTTCAAGGCGGTGCATCATGTGCGTGAGTTTTCTGCGATAGGGCTCATTTTTATATGCTCGTTTAAAGCGGCTGCTCAGCGGAACCTCTTTATCATCTTTTTTGAGGGATTTCAGAAGTGAATCGGGCACGTCAACCAGGTTTTGGGAAACGGATAGATAGCGGCGTGTTTCCCGCAGTTCGGTTAAGTACATCTTCAGGGTAGTTTTGCGATGCTCCAGGAGAGTGTTCCACGTTACATCACGGGTCACATTCGGGTTGCCGTCGCGATCACTTCCAATCCACGACCGATACTTAAAAATAATGGGAAGTTCAGGCACTTTACCGTATTGACGATTGAACGCAAACCGTATATCGTCGTAGAGGCGGGGAACGGTACTCCAAATAGTATTTGTGAAGAAGAAGAGTCCGTTTTCAACTTCATCTTCAACCGTAAGGCGCTCAGACCTTACTTCGTCCGTCGATATCAAGAGCGCAATTTCATTTAAAACCTGGTGAAGCAGTCCCTCTTTTTCATTTGGCGTGACCCTTGTATCGTCCATTTTATCGATCATGGACGTAATATTTTCCTGTTTATTCAGAATACTTCTGCGACGGGCCTCGGTGGGGTGTGCCGTGATTGTGGGCTGAATGTCCAGTTTCTGAAAAAGCTCAACCGACTGCTCGTAGCTATATCCGTTCTTTTTAAAGCCACTTAACAACTCGGCAATACTTTCCGGGCGCGGATGATTTTCATCGATATTTTTAGCCCGATCGCGATTAATACGAATGATTTCGTGCTGCTCGAGCGAATTTACTAAATGAAAAAAAATGGTGGTGAGCCGCAGCAGATTCGTGATTTCTTTGAGTTCGAGTGAGGCAATGGTTTTCTGCAAATCGCTGTTTGCATCACTGTTGTTTTTGAACGCCTCCGCTGCCTTTTCCGGAAGTGAAGAGGATAGTCTGCGCAGTGAATCAGCGCCTTTCTGCTGTAAAAAGTTTTCAAGCAGACCGGTCAGAGCAATCATTTTTTTAGTTAATGGTTTACTGATATCGGCTGCTGTGGCAAACTCTTCAATCGTCTCTTTCCAGGTCATAAAATATGCAGATGTTAGTGGTTATCAATAATTTATAGCCTTATAGATACCCAATCTACAGCTCAATGTCATCTTGATCGTGAAATCTTTTTTATGGGAGCGCTTCTATTTGATGTTGGGATCTAAATGTAATGCGCTCAGAGGGTTTAAATCTATCGAATCAATAAAAGTTATTCTTTTTTTCGAACTGCAGTTAAAAATGCGTAAATACACCCACTAAATAGTTTCAGATATTTTCCCGGTTGTTAAAACAAACAAATACTACAGCAAATGAAGCGCCATCGTGATGATATACCCCGTGCATCTAAAAAAGAGATTTTTGGCTGGGCTATGTTCGACTTTGCAAATCAAGCCTACACACTTCTCATTATTACCGTCATCTTTCCGGTTCTTTTTACAACGGTTATTGTTGGGGATTCAGGGGACGATTACCGCCTGGGTAACCTGCTCTGGAGTGTAGCGCTTGGGGTCAGTTACTTTATGGTTGTACTCAGCGGCCCCGTTTTTGGCGCTATAATGGACTATTCAGCGCTTAAAAAACGATTTCTCTTTTTCAGTTATATCGCTACAATTTTTGCAACTACGCTACTCTATTTTGTGGAACCCGGTATGATTTTTCTGGGCGTTGTTCTTATTATTCTATCAAATTTCGCATACGCAACGGGCGAAAGCTTTATAGCTGCGTTTTTAACAAGCTTAGGCCCTCCAAAAGATTTAGGGAAAATATCAGGTATCGGTTGGTCGCTTGGGTATATAGGTGGCCTGTTTTCAGCCGGATTCGTTATTATTTTTCTGGGAGATGCAACAGCAGAAAATTTTGACAGGATCCGCTGGGTTGGGCCATTTGCGGCCTTGTTCTTTATGCTGGCTGCCATACCGACTTTCAAATGGCTGAAAGAGCCCGGAAAGCGTAAAAAGCTACCTAAAGGAGAGACATTCGTATCGATGGGGTTTACCCGGCTTGGGAGAACTCTGAATGAAGTGAAACAGTACTGGGATCTTGCCATCTTTCTGATCTCCGTATTTTTTGCCATGGCAGGAATCTACATCGTTATTTCGTTCGCTTTTATATACGGCGATCAGGTGGTTCGCTGGGATGAGGAAGTTCGTATACTCATGTTTGTAGTTGTTCAGATTACAGCTGCTGCCGGAGCTTTTTCATTCGGCTTAATTCAGGATAAAATCGGCTCAAAACTAACATATAACTTAACGCTCGTTCTCTGGTTTGTATCGGTATTGGGAATATGGGGTGTAGTTGGTTTAACGGAGTGGTTTAATTTATTTTTCGGCACAGATCTTGAAGCTCAGTATATGTTCCTTTATATCGGGGTTTTGGCCGGTCTCAGTCTCGGCTCAAGCCAGTCAGCAAGCCGTGCATTGGTTGGTCTTTTTTCACCCGAAGAGAAGTCCGCGGAATTCTTTGGATTCTGGGGACTGTCCAACAAACTGGCCGGGGTGTTCGGTATTATCGGGCTGGGTTTGCTGCAGGCTCAGTTTGGACTTCAGGCCTCGGTTCTGTTTTGCGCTGCTCTCTTTTTGATCGGAATAGTGGTGAGTCTTTTCGTAAATGAAAGCCGCGGAAGGGCGGTGGCAGACAGTTACGAGAATGAATTTGAGAAGAAATAAACGTTGCCTTAATAGTACCTGAAAAAAGTTTATTTTCTGCTTGATATCTGATTTTAAGGATATAAGTGTCAATTTATCAAATATTTATACGTTTCGTTATAAGGCAAAACAGCAGTAAAGATTTTTCTTATGGCCTCATTTAAATAGAGATCTTTTTGGTTATTTAGAAAATCTAATCAAAAAAAGATGCATTTAATGCACATAATGTTAACTTATGCAAATTATGAGCGCTTCTGAATGAGGTGTTTGTAAATTATTTTGGTGAATAAATTTTCACCGTTAATTAATACTTAACCAAATAAAGTGGAGTTTACATGAGCAGAATTGATGAAGTAAAAAACCTGATGACTGAGTTAGAAGAAGATCTTGAAAAATTTTACGACAAGGGAAATAAAGCAGCGGGAACGAGAGCCCGTAAGCAACTGCAGGATCTGAAAAAGTTATCTCAGGAAATCCGACTGGAAATTCAGGATATTAAAAACAAGGATTAATTTAGCTTACGCTAAACACCTGTTTTTAAGTTTTAAAAGCCACGCATTGTCGTGGCTTTTTTTATGCGGGGAACGGAGACAATAGCATTTTGTTATACTATAAGTTCCTAAAAACCAACCCCCTCTGCAATGGAAAGCATAATTATTTTATCAGCCATTATTATTGTCTCTTTACTGTCTGGAACAGGCTACTACCTGATTCTCAAACGAACCGGAGAAGAATTTGAAGAGAAACGATCTGCAAAGACAGGATACAGAACAAACGAAGAGTTTATTAAATCGTAGATTCCTCTGCTTTTCTGTTTTCTCTATGCGTAACAAGCCTTAAATTTGGGCCTAATCGATCACATAAGAGTCAATGGAAAAGAGATCATCTAAAAAATTGTGTCCCCGTGTTATTGGTGCCTGGCAATGGGGCAATGCTGCAGGAAATGCTATTTTTCTTGGAATACCGGCCATCTACTACTCATTCTTTGGTATGAATGCATTTCACTTCTGGATTCTGCTTGCAATATCTGTTTTTTTCTTTTCCTATTGGCTGCTCTCAATCGTATTGATTCCCTACCTCAGATGGAAACACTGGCGTTACAGCATCGATCAAAACGAAATAGATCTTTTGAGAGGTGTACTCGTTAAAACTGAGACTCTTATCCCGCTAAGCAGAGTACAGCACGTAGATACAAGACAGGGACCGCTGCTGCGGTGGTATGGCTTGTCGTCTGTTACGATATCAACAGCTGCAACAACTCACGAGATTCCGGGCCTCGATAAGGTCATCGCAGATAAAGTTCGCAAGGAAATTTCAACCTATGCACGCTTGGCCGAAGAAGATGTTTGAGTTTAAGCGTCAACATCCTATTGCCGCGGTAAGTAAAGCGATCAGCCTCATCAGGGGAAATCTTATCACGATTATTGTTTTTCTTTTTGTGGGTGCCCGTAGTGAAAGTTTCCCCTTTTTAATATGGATAGGAGGTGGATTTGCAATCTTGATTGTCCTGGGGATATTAGACTGGTGGCGATTTCTTTTCAAAGCCGAAGCCGGTGAACTTCATATTAAGCGAGGCATATTTGTTCGGAAGAATCTTTATCTGACAAAAGACAGAGTACAGGTTATCGATATATCATCGGGAGTGATACAGCGGTTGTTCGGGCTTGTGAAAGTCGATATCCAAACCGCAGGATCAACGTCAAGGGAGGCGATGATCGAAGCTGTTCCGCACGCTACAGCAATGGAAATTAACCGAATACTGAGTAAAAACGGTGAGAGTCAGCCGGAAACAACAGGGGAAAGTACGCCCGAAGAGGAACATAAGGTGTACGGTCTGCCCGGTAAAGATCTGCTGGTTGCGGCATCAACCTCTGGCAGATTTGGTATTGCTCTTTCGATTCTTGGAACGCTTTTTTCTCAAATAGAACCGCTGATCAGAGAGTCAGATCTTTTTGAATATCTGTTTGGCCTTCTTCCATCGCAAACGGATGGTATCATGATAGCGGCCATCATTGTGCTTTTTGTAGCCGTTGCATGGCTTATATCTTTCTTTAGTACGCTATTTATGTATGGTGATTTCAGCGTGGAGATTCGGGAAGACGAGCTGGTTATATCGCGTGGTATTTTTGAAAAGAAACGCATTACCGTTCCCTATAAAAGAATTCAGGCACTCTACGTAACGGAAGGAATCATAAGGCAGCCGCTTGGCTACTGCTCTGTATACATCGACAGTGCAGGCTATGGGGATGAGAAAGGATCGGGCTCTATTGTGTTGTTTCCTCTGCTTCGAAAAAGTAAAGTAACTACGCTTTTAGATAACATTGTACCTCACTATAATGTAGAAACACCCGCATTAAAACCTCCGAAAAGAGCCATCAGGCGCTATATATTTCGTTCGGCGTTTTTGTTGACGACGCTCACAGGAATTGGATACTGGGTGTTTGATCTGATGAACTGGATTTGGCTCCTGCCCGTCATTTCAATCTGGTGGGGATGGCAAAAGTATAGGGATGCCGCGATAGGATGGGATAGTGAAAACGTGATTGTAAGCAATAGAATGCTTTCTAAAAAAACAGCTATTGTGAAACGGGATCGTATACAAGATCTGTCTGTATCTGCCAGCTGGATACAGCGTTTCAGATCGTTATGCAGCGCAGAAGTTCATGTGGCATCCGGCGATCACGGAAGCTCATTCAGTATAGAGGATATCAATGAGAGCGACGGCAACTATTACCTAAAGGAGATGAGCAGACAACCATCTGTGGATACAACAGATCGAGAACCGGCAAAGACCGTCGAATTTAGCACGGCTCTGCCAGTTTGGTGAATTTACTGAAATAAGCGAAAGAAACTTTAGATTCAGGACGCGGAAATTTCAATTCCATTGATGGCCGATTTCAGATCGTGAATGTTTACAGGCTTAATCATGAAAAATGAATTCTGAACCCTGGTAGCTTTTTTACGCGTGTTCAAATCTGACTGACCGGTAATATAAATTACGGGAGCATTAGAGTGATTGCGTATTTGCTCCATGGCCTGAATTCCATTCAAATCATCAGCGAGCTGAATATCCATAAAAATAAGATCCGGATTGTGTTTTTGTATAGATTCAACGGCACCTGTCCCGGTTTGTGATATGTCCAGAACTTCCAGGTCCAGCGAATTGGCCATTTTCTCCAAAACAATACCCAGTAACTGATCGTCTTCTACTATTACAACTTTTCTATTCATAACGATACTCTATAATTTCCTTGGTTGCATCAAGGTATCGTTTTTTAGGCAAGTAGAGGGTTAAAATTTTATAAGATATCTATCGATTAATTCATGATAAAATCTAATATTAGATTTATTTACACTTAAAATATAGGTGATTAAATATCTAATATTATTTGTTTTAGTCAGATAGATAATGTTAAACCGTTACTTTTTTTAACATTTAATTATCTATGAATTACGGTCCGTTTTTCCATTTTGAAATACCGGACTACCTGTACCTGTTATTCTGATACAGATGCCAATGGCTGTCCCTCAGCATACTCTTCAATAGGTATGCAGGTGCACATGAGATTGCGATCGCCATATGCATCATCTACACGGCTGACCGCCGGCCAAAATTTATTAAAACGAAGTTCTGCTACTGGAAAAACCGCTGATTCCCTGGAATATGGACGATCCCAATCTTCAGAAAGTGCCACTCGCATGGTGTGAGGCGCATGTTTGAGGGCGTTGTTTTCAGGATCGGTCTTGCCCTCCTCGATATCGCGAATTTCATTCCGGATACCGATCATCGCCCCGCAGAACCGGTCGAGTTCTGTTTTAGATTCGCTCTCTGTCGGCTCAATCATCAGTGTGCCCGGAACAGGGAAGGACATCGTTGGGGCATGGAATCCATAATCCATCAGTCGTTTTGCAACATCTACCGATTCAATACCGGCAGACTGTTTAAAGCCCCTTAAATCCACAATAAACTCGTGTGCAGAATGCCCGCCTTTTCCGGTATAAAGTATCGGATAGTGATTTTTCAGCCGATCTTTAATGTAGTTTGCATTCAGAATAGCAATTTTGGTAGCCTGAGTCAGTCCGTCAGCTCCCATCATACGAATGTACGCATGAGAAATGGTAAGAATGCTTGCGCTTCCGAATGGTGCTGCGGCAACGGCATCAATAGGCTTGCTGCCGCCGGTTTTAACCACATCGTGACCGGGCAGGAACGGTGCGAGCTTTTTAACTACGCCAATGGGTCCCATACCGGGACCACCGCCGCCGTGCGGAATGCAGAAGGTTTTGTGAAGATTCAGGTGGCAAACATCCGCTCCGATAGTAGCAGGTGAGGTTAAGCCTACCTGTGCATTCATGTTGGCACCATCCATATAAACAAGACCTCCATTTTTGTGAATCTCGTCACAAATTTCGCGGATATCTTCTTCGAAAACACCATGTGTGGATGGATAGGTAACCATTAGGGCTGCAAGGTTCTCTTTATGCTTATCAATCTTTTCACGCAGATCATCAAGGTCAATATTTCCCTGATCGTCGCATTTGGTAATCACCACGTTCATTCCCGCCATAACAGCGCTGGCAGGGTTGGTGCCGTGTGCCGAAGATGGCACAATTGTTACGTTACGGTGTTCGTCACCGTTTTCAATATGATAGGCCCGAATGGTCATCAGGCCGGTATATTCGCCCTGGGCACCGGAGTTTGGCTGTAGTGAAACGGAATGAAACCCAGTAATTTCTTCCAGCCAGCTGCCGAGCTCATCAAATAACTGATGATATCCTTCAGCCTGATCTGCCGGCGCAAACGGATGAATATTTCCAAATTCCGGCCACGTTAGAGGAATCATTTCAGTTGTGGCGTTCAGCTTCATCGTGCACGATCCAAGTGATATCATAGAGTGCGTGAGATCGAGATCGCGGTTTTCAAGCATTTTCAAATAGCGAAGCATTTCATGTTCAGAATGAAACTGGTTGAAGACCGGATGTTCGAGATAGGGTGTGGAACGCGAAATATGCTCAGGGTAATCCACTTTGATCAGTTCTGATGCCTTCTGTACATCAAAGTTGTTCTGCTTGCCGGTAGCTTTGGCAAAAATGGCTATCACACCTTCTGCATCAGCCAGTGTCTTATTTTCATCAAACGAGATTCCAATTGAACCTTCATTGTATCGGAAATTGATCTCTTTTGAGAGAGCCTCTTTACGAATCTTTTCAAGCTCTGTTTTATCGTCTACCTGGATTGTAAGCGTATCAAAAAAGTGTTCATTATTGTTTTTAAAACCGATTTTATCTAACCCTGCAGAGGCAAGTTTAGCCAGTCCATGTATTCTTGATGCAATCCGTTTCAGACCCTCCGGACCGTGATAAACCGCGTAAAATCCGGAAATAACGGCGAGAAGAACTTGTGCAGTACAAATATTTGAAGTTGCTTTTTCACGTCGGATATGCTGCTCTCGGGTTTGCAGAGCCATTCGGTAGGCGTTGTTTCCCTCAGCATCTTGGGTGACGCCGATGATACGCCCGGGGATCTGTCGTTTAAACTCTTCACGGGTGGCAAAGAATGCGGCATGTGGACCTCCGTATCCCATTGGAACACCAAATCGCTGTGTAGACCCCACAACCACATCAGCCCCCATTTCACCCGGCGCTTTTAACAGGGTTAAACTTAGCAGGTCTGCGGCAAGGGCAACGTATACGTCATGATCGTGGGCAGATTCGATTAGCGAAGTAAAGTCATTTACGGCTCCATCTGAACCGGGGTATTGCAGTAAAACGGCAAAGAGATTTGGATCTGTTACGTCAAGATCTTCCGGATAACCGACAATAAGCTTAATTTCGAGGGGCTCAAGACGGTTTTTCAGAACCGATATCGTTTGTGGGTGGCAGTTACTACTTGCAAAAAAAGTATTGGCGTTCTTTCGCTTTTTCCCCTTGCGGCGTCCGTGTAACATCGACGCAGCCTCCGCCGCTGCCGTTCCTTCATCCAGAAGCGATGCGTTAGCGATCTCCATGCCCGTGAGATCGGTGATGGTTGTTTGAAAATTAATCAACGCCTCGAGCCGACCCTGGGCAATCTCCGCCTGATACGGGGTATAAGCCGTATACCAGCCGGGATTCTCAAGCACATTCCGTAAAATTATGTTAGGCGTAATCGTTTCATGGTATCCCATGCCCATAAATGATCGAAACACCCTGTTTTTAGAGGCTATTTCCGAGATATTATTAATGTATTCATCTTCAGAAAGTGCCGGGGGCAGATTCAAGCCATATTTGAGCCGGATTTTTTCAGGGATGGTCTCTCCAATAAGCTGATCGATGCTCTGCACATCAGATTGAGCAAGCATTTCGGAAATATCCAAATCAGAGGGTCCAAGGTGGCGATTTGCAAACAATTCTTTGTTAAACTGAATCTGCATGAGAAAGATTTGTAATTTTATATTTTGTTCGGTGGGTTAACAAATTGTAATGCTAAACGGTTTCTTTTTGGAGACATAAAAGCTGTTTTTTTACAATCAACGAAAATAGAAATTAAGCCCTGTTTTAAGTATAATAGCAGAGATCAATCTGCAGGTGTTCAGATAACTAAAATATAAGGATATTCTTTAATTGTACATGGATTCATTGGTTAGATTTTACATATTGAGATGATCGTAATTCAGCGCTGATTTACCGTACTGATTTTCCCATAACAGCAAAAAACCCTTTACTTATGAAAATACCAACTACCATAGCCAGTCTTTTGTTTGTTTTGACTATCACGGTAATGAACCTGCAGGCGCAGGACATAACGATTCACATTGAGCCTGAGTCTCCTGTTCTCGAGGTCGGTGAAGAACTTCAAATGCATGCCAGGGCCGTGGATTCTGATGGGAATGTGCTCTCAGAGGATCTGCGTTTTATTTCAAGAGCCAGAAGTTCGCTTGGTATGAGCCGTGACGGAATGGTGAGTGCAATGCAGCCCGGTACGTTCAGATTTTCAGTTCTCTATGCAGATGGCGATGACAGAATCATGCAAAATTTTGAGGCCACCATCAATTATCCGCCACTTGAATTTATTTCCGTTACCAACCTGCCGGAAAGCGTATATGCAAATACGGCTCTTCAGCTAAAAACGGAAGTGTTGGATCAGGCCGGATTGATCCGTGAAAGGGCTGAGCTCGCATATAGTGTAAATAACAATCGTGCATCCGTTAACTCATTTGGACTGCTCCACGTTAACGAGCCCGGTACCTTTCGACTAACGGTTTCTGCAGGCGATATTGAAGCGTCAAAACAGGTGCGGGTAATACCGAATCCGGTTCGTTCTGTACAAATTCAAAATGATGCATTGGAAGTTAGAACAGGTGATGTTATTAGAATTGATGCTGTTGCGCTCAACCAGAACGGTAACCCGGTAAACGATGCGCCGATAGAATACTCTTTTATTGCCCGCCCGGATGATACGCTGGGTCAGGGCTCTGAGGGTCAGGTTGCGCAGGATGGACGTTTTGTTGCAAACCTGCCGGGCTATTATACACTAATCGCAAAAAGCGGCAATCACGTTTCGCGACAGACCGTTCGGATCAATGAAAGAAATGTTCAGCAGCGGCTTGAGCTGGTTGGCCACGCCCTGGTGAGTAACGTACACACATCTGACTTATGGGTATGGGAAGGTGTTGACGGGCGCGATTATGCCATTACGGGAACATGGGGCGGTAACGGAGAGGCCTATTTTTGGGATGTAACCGATCCTGCAAATATGATTCCTACAGACACCGTAACCGTGGATGCCCGAACGGTGAATGACGTGAAAATTTCAGAAGACGGAACACTGGCTGTGATCACCAGAGAAGGCGCATCAAATCGCCGAAACGGTATTGTGATTCTGGACGTGCGTGATCCGCATAACGTAGAGATCATATCGGAGTACACGGAGGATCTGACCGGCGGCGTTCACAATGCGTTTATCTATGAAGATCACGTATATGCGGTGAACAACGGCCGTAAATATGACGTGATTAATATTGAAGATCCCGCAAATCCCTACACTGTAAGCCAGTTTGAGCTGGATACGCCCAACCGGTCCATTCACGATGTATGGATAGAGGATGGAATTGCCTATTCATCCAATTGGAGTGACGGGCTTGTAATTGTGGATGTGGGAAGCACCCCCCAGGCAAATACTCCTGAAGGCCATGAGCTTGGAGTAGGCTCGCCATCAAACCCGGTAAAACTCGGACAGTACAAATATCCCAGCGGCTGGAATCATGCGGCTTTTCCGTTTAAAAGTGAATCTACGGGAGACTTCTACGTGATTGCGGGTGATGAGGCGTTTCCGGCAGGAATCAACATAGAAAATCAGCCTACAATACCCGCAGGCTGGATCCATTTTGTAAAATTTGACGGCTGGGACAATCCCGAAGAGGTGGCGCGCTACGAGATTCCTGAAGCCGGCACACATAATATGTGGGTAGATGGCGATATTCTGTACGTAGCCTACTATAATGCAGGACTGCGGGTGATTGATATATCAGGGGAATTAATGGGGAATCTGTATGATCAGGGCAGAGAGATTGCACACTACGTAACCACACATCACGAGGGGTATGTGTCGAACGCCGCGATGGCGTGGGGACCACAGCCGTACAAAGGGCATATTTTTGTATCTGACTGGAATTCAGGCCTATGGTCATTCCGTCTGGTTGAAGAGTAATCCGAAGGGAATACTTATATAGCAAGGCAACTATAAAACAGTTCATATTAACAACATAGAAAGAAAATGAACAGATTCTATTTGCTGATTACCCCGGTATTTTTGTTTGTATGCGGCTTCTCTTCTGCCGAGGCACAAGTGTATACATTTTATGCAGCGGCCGAGTCGGAAGATAAAGTATACCAGATCTCCTTCGACGCACAAACTAACCAGAGCACCATCGAAAATATTACAACCGTGGGTATGTTTCCCACTGAAATAGAAGGACCGCACGGGCTGGGCGTGGATCCTTCAGGTGAGTACTGGTTTGTTTCGCTGGGCCACGGGGTGCCGTTTGGGCACCTCTATAAATATGAAACAGGATCGGATCGGGTGGTGGGTCGTGTTGAGCTGGGTCTGTTTCCCGCCTCGCTCGATATTTCTGCAGAAACCGGCTGGGTGTATGTTGTGAATTTTGATCTGCACGGACCGCATGAGCCGAGCACACTATCGGTTGTAGACGGGGATACGATGGAGGAACTCGAACGGATTGAAACGGGAATAATGCCACATGGAAGCCGGCTTTCCCCAGAGGGCAGCCTTCAGTATCACGTATCGATGATGACGGACGAACTCTATGAAGTGGATGCCTTTACGATGGAAGTTTCGCGGGTTCTTCACCTGACAGAGAAAGATGAAATGGGGCAGCACGAAGGCCACTCAGGACATGGAGATGATATGCAGGATCACGAGGGGCATCATATGAGTGACCATGGCACAATGCCTCACGCAGTGGTGAGCCCAACCTGGGCGAGCCCGCATCCAGGCAGAGATCTGATTTACGTAGCCGGAAATGGAAATGATTCCATAATAATTATCGATAGTGAAATCTGGGCAATTCAGGAGATTTGGAATACATCGGGGAAAGGCCCCTATAATTTGGAGCCCAACCACAGAGGAGACCGCCTTGTAGTGACTTATAAAGGTGAAGGAGCAACCGGAATATGGGATACGGAAACAGGGGAGGAACTTGCCAAAATACAGAACAGCCGTAAAGTCACCCACGGCGTAGTGATCTCACCGGATGACCGCTTTGCATTTGTTAGCGTTGAAGGTATAGGCGGTGAACCCGGTTCGGTAGATATTATCGATTTGGAGACACTCGAACTTGTTGATGTTGTTGAAATTGGCAAACAGGCGAGCGGAATTGCATTTTGGAAGATCGTGAACGAAGAGTAAGATGATAGTTGAACCGTAATTTTTCAACCTGTACATACCTATTGATTCGCGCCAAACTCAGCTTGTCCGGTTAAAATGGCGTGAACTAGTCTTACACTCCATGTAACGTTGAAGTGAATCATTCACCGGACGATCTATCTTCATCCGTTAATCTTTTCGTTAAAATTCAGACCGCTCTAAAATCTGATGGGGTAATCAATCACTTGCGCTTTTCAACTCATACACCGACAGGCAGACTGCAGACGACTCTAATCCATTAACTCCGAATGGATATAACACGATTGTTTAGATAAATTTGGTACTGTCCAAAAAAGTGTGTCTGGGCTTCAGTCTCCTTATGGATCTATTGG
>CAZXYQ010000035.1:0-24144 GCA_964644975.1 uncultured Rhodohalobacter sp. | reverse complement strand
GATCGTTTTCAGCTACGTTATCATCCAGCCACCTCGGCATATCTGACCATAAACTTATTTTAAAATATTCCACCTCAATATCCGGTTTCACCTTATCTATCCCCTTCTGAACATAAGGAAAACGTTCTTCGGTTGAGATCACGACCATATCTACCCCCATCTGTTCAGCCATCAGTTTTAAGGATCGAATGGTGCCCGTAAAACCAATCTCAAGCGATGCGAATGGAGGAATAGCCACAACGAGCCTCTTAAATGTGTTGACCGGTTTTTCGATCTTGCACACCATCACCATCTCGTCAACCTCCTCCAGAAGCTGATCAAGTACACTGCCAAAAATCTTTCTTCGGGTTGATACTTCCCCGTTCCACCCAATTATAATATTGGTAATCCGTCTCTCTTCAACAGCGCGTGAAATTCCTTTTGCTATGTTCAAGTCAATTCTTGTAATCGGGTTTACAGACACCTCGGCTGATGCGGCGTGAATCACCGCATGACTCAGCATTTTCTCCCCATTGGCAACATTGCTCTCTACGTTAACACCATCTCTTGCGACGGTAAGGGGATAAATTGGTTGTCCTGACTTTTCATCCTTCACCATAAACGCAATGTTCATAAGTGCGTCGGATGTTTCCGGATTTGCCAGCGGCACAAGAATTCGCTGGGGAGCGTCTGCCGGACTGTATGGTTTCTCTTCTTCTTCTGAGGCAACAGTTCGTCCATATTTCTCAACAAGCCATGGTCCAAGCAGGCAAGAGAACAGGATCAGTATAACCACTGCATTTACGGCCGTTTGGTCAAAAAAGCCAAGATCATACCCCAACAGCGTCACCGCAAGAGTTGCTGCCGACTGGGGAGTTGTAAGTCCAAACACGACCAGGCCTTCTGCTGTTGAATACTTAAATATTCCGCTTATTATGGCTGCAGCTATTCCTTTTCCAATAAAAACAAGAAGCGTAAAAGCGATCGCTTTCTCCCATACATCGAAGCTGGCAAGAACTTCAATGTCTACAAGCATACCCACCGAAATAAGGAAAAAAGGGATAAACATTGCATTTCCAACAAACTGGATACGGCTCATAAGTGTCCCGCTCGATGGAACCAGCCGGTTGAGCAGAATACCTGCAAGGAAAGCACCGATGATGGATGCGAGGCCCGCCAACTCTGCAAAAAACGCAGTTGTAAACAGCACCGCAACCATAAACACAAAATCAGTATTGTTTTGATATTTAACGTTTCTGAAAAACCAGCGGCCCAATCTGGGTAAAATCAGAACAGCAGCAACTATAAAAATGGATACCGAAGTTGCAAATCCAAACCAGTATCCGGGTCCCTGTGCATCGCCTGCCGTACCCGCTATCACCGCCAAAACACCAAGTGAAAGTGTATCTGTTACAAGCGTCCCTCCCATCGACATGGTGACCGGCGTGTTTTTGGTTATTCCAAGCCTCTCTACAATTGGATAGGCCAGCAACGTATGAGATCCCACAATAGCTCCCAGCAATAGGGATGTGCTTACAGAATATTCAAGAAAATAGATTCCCAGCAGGTAGGCTCCTGCAGCAGGGAAGAAATATGAAATTGTGCCAAATCCTATGCTGCGGTTTCTCAGTTTTTCAAACCGGTTCAGATCGATTGATAACCCTGCCATGAACATCAGATAGAGCAGTCCAACGGTCCCCAAAAGCTCTATGGTACTGTCGCGCTCCAGCAGGCCAAGCACACTGGGCCCTACCAGCGTACCCGCTAAAATAATGCCCACAATACCTGGAATACGAATCTTACTGAAAATAAGGGGCGCCAGCAGAATAATTAGCATCACCAGTGCAAAGATCATCACCGGATCAGAAAAGGGCAGTGAAAAGGATAAATTATCGTTCATAAACAGGCTTTTTTATTGAGTGTAAATGATACGAATCGAAACAGTGAGATACTATCTGAATCAGATCAGGCCTAAATGCAGAGATTTAGCCGGTTGGTTCATTCGTTGTAATTACAAATATAATCAGTGGTTCGTCCCCGGTGTTGCTTACGGCGTGATGTGCTTCTCCTCTCACTGATGTAACGCTGCCTTTTCGGACCGGTACTGTTTTAACTTCACTATGAGCATTTTCCTTCTCGTGATACTCACCCTCTCCGCTCATCACTACGTATAATTCCTGTTCGTTTCGTGTGCCATGCGTGTGAAACCCGGCACTGTCTTCACTGCTCGGCAAGATCATATATGCGCCAATTCTGTTATTTACAAGTTCATCTTCGCTAAACAACTGCATCAGATACACCGTACCCGTTCCGCCATACATCTGCTCTCTCTTATCATACCGAACAGCACCTCTTGACTCTTCACCACAAGGAAACACTTTAGGAGAAAAATGGGCAGCCACAAGCTCATCAATGGTATGTTTTTCGCTGTCAGTGAGGTCTTTCCTTTTTCTATTCATAGATTAATCTGAAAGTATACGTGATTTGTTGTAGTTATTATTCGATGCTCCAACAATTTTCGCTATCCTTTTCATTCTTTAAAATCGAGATATATATGCATTTCCAAACATATTACATTTCCTTTAACTTAAAGGATCTAAATTATTTAAACGGTTCGGCAAATAATCGACGTATATGAAAACACGGGCAACATTTTTCAGGTACTCCGTAAAATGGCTCACTCTGTTTATCGTTCTCGTCTTAGCGCCACTCGGTTTAGCACTTGTCGGTCATACAGAAGAGTATCGTGGTTTCTGGATTGAATTTGGCATTGCACTCGGTTTTATCGGTCTTGCGATGATGGGCTTGCAATTTGTGCTTACCGCAAGATATAGTAAAATAGGTGCACCGTTTGGCATGGATGAGCTTCTTCAGTTTCATGGCAATGCAGGATATTTTGCCTGGGCACTTATTTTGGGGCATTTTATTATTCTGTTTCTGGCAGACAGCGAATTTTTAAAATTTCTGGATCCCACCGTAAATCTTCCTCGTGCTATAGCCTTGTTTGGCGTAATCATTGCAGTTACAGCATTGATTGTAACTACATATTGGCGGGAAAAACTGAATATTATCTACGAATGGTGGCGTGCATCTCATGGTCTTTTGGCTCTCTTTGTAGTTTTTGTGGGAACTGTTCACATTATGCAGGTCCGTTTTTATGTGTCAGAGATCTGGCAACAGGTTCTTTGGATTACGATGTCTGTTGCCGCAATTGGCTTGCTGGTTCATAATCGTGTCTGGCGTCCATATCAAATGAAAAAGAAACCCTGGAAAATTGCTTCCATAACAGAGGAAGTGGACGAAACCTGGACGCTTGAATTTGAACCCGCGGGCCATGATGGATTAAGCTTCAAGGCAGGTCAGTTTGTATGGATTACAATCGGAGATACACCGTTCAGTATTCAGCAGCATCCATTTACCATCTCATCGTCTGCAGAAAAAGAAAATATCATGCTTACTATTAAAGAGCTTGGAGATTTCACTTCTCAGGTCGGTGAACTGGAAATCGGCACAACGGCATACATTGAAGGACCGTACGGAAATTTTACACTCGGATCTTCTAACTCTCAGCACAACGTGTTTATAATTGGGGGAATTGGTGTTACCCCGGCCATCAGTGTGCTGCGAACACTGCGTGACCGTAGAGATCAGCGGGAAATCACCGTCATCTACGGTACGCCATCAAAAGAGCTCACACCGTTTTATGATGAGTTCAGAGAATTATCTTCAGAGCTAAACCTTAATGTTGTTCATGTACTGGAGGAATCAGATGATTCCTGGGATGGCGAGACCGGTTTTATTGATGAGGATATTATGAAACGCCATCTCTCTGATAAGCTCTCAAAGTCAGAATTTTTCATCTGTGGACCTCCACCGATGATGGACATTGCGGAAGGGACCCTTAACGATTGGGGTGTTCCTGTTTACAGACTTCATTCCGAACGATTTAACATCGCTTAACGAATTTTTTAAAAAAATATTAAAACCTTATGCTACACGTATATATCCGACGAACCGTTTATGCAATTGTTGTGATTATGATTATCGCTGCAGCTGTCTTTGCGATCAGATAATACGATCTAAGGTCTCAAGCAGCTTATCGATCTCTTTTATTGTATTGTAATAGTGTGGCGAAATTCTCAGAATTGAATCTACTCCTTTCGATCTCATATCGATCACGCCGGCTGTTCGGGACGCAGAGCTCGTGTTAATCTTTTCCTCACGCAGCTTCTTCATCAGGTTTTCCGGCTGATGCTGATCAAACCCAACCGAAACGATCGCACACTGATTCTCCCCGCGGTCCATAATTCGTACTCCCGGCAGATCTTGCAATTTAGACCGCGTATACTCCGCCAGCCGGGATGATCGGTTGGCGGCTACATCAATTCCAACCTCCATTGCATATTCTGCTGCGGCGCCAAGGCCAAGAACCAGCGCGTGGGAAAACTCCCAGTTTTCAAAGCGTCGGGCATCCGGTTCAAGCGTATATTGATCCGGTTCCGTCCACGCCGCACCGTGTGTATCGGGAAAGAGCGGTTCCACTCCCAGCTCCAGCATTCGATCTGATACGTACAAAAAACCGATGCCGCGCGGACCCCGCAGAAATTTACGGGCGGTTGCGGCCAGGAAATCACAGTTCAGGGTTTCCACATTGACCGGAATATGGCCCACCGCCTGGCAGGCATCCAAAATAAACGGCACTTCCGCTTCCCTGCAGATTTTACCAACTGCTTGTGCGTCCTGAACCAATCCGGAGTTAGTTGGAATCCAGCTCATTAACATCAGTTTTGGATGTTTTTTCCTGATCAGCTTCCGGACAGATCCGGAATCCACTCCGCCAGATGGCAGATCATCAGCCCGCACAATTTCAATTCCAAACCGTTTTTTAAGGCTCAGCAGCATGATTTGGTTCGAGGAGTAATCGACGTTGGTTGTAAGAATGGTATCACCCTGCTGGAAATCGAATGCACTGAGCGCCTGTGATGTTGCCACGGTGGCGTTCTCAACCATCGCAATGTTGGACGATTGTGTTTGAATCAAATTGGCAACCGACCGATAAGCCTTTTCGGTTTGATCCTTTTCCAGTTCAGCCGCTTCATATCCACCAATACTTGCTTCAAGATTCAGATGTTCATGAACAGCATCAATCACCGGTTGCGGCATGAGGGCGGCCCCGGCGTTATTGAGATGATTTCGATGTTGGCATCCGGGAGTATCATCCCGCCATTGTTTAATCTTATTTTGAGTAAGTACATCTTCAGTTCGGTTTTTCATGATTAAAAAGTACACGTTTTTCTGTGAAGAAGAGAACCGTCTTCCACGATTATCACAACCCAACACTCTGCTCAACATTGTTTATCTTCAGTGTTTACCAAAATCCGTTAACTACACCCATTAGATGTTTAACAAAACAGAATCGGACGAGCGAACCTATCTTAACAAGATCATCAACAAACTGGAGGATGCCTACCTTGCGGTTGATGAAAATGTAAACAAAACCGCTAAAGAACTTCAGGAACAAAAAAATTATCTCTACGAAAACAAAACCGGGATGGATGCGGCTGAAAAAGCGTCCGTGAAGCAGGCCGTAAACATGCAGGCGATCTCCGGTGAAGCTGCCCTAGCCTATAAAAAACGGCTTCAAAAACTGATCGCCACTCCCTACTTCGGACGGATCGATTTCAAAGAGAATGGCAACAAAAAAGCTGAGCCGATCTATGTGGGCATTCACTCCTATTTCGATGAAGAAGATAACGAAAACCTGATTCATGACTGGCGTGCGCCGGTATCGAGCATGTTTTACGATTTTGAGCCGGGGAAGGCATCTTTCGAAGCACCATCCGGTGAGAAAGAGGGCGAAATTGAGCGGAAACGTCAGTATCGCATTAAAGATGGCGAGATGGAGATGATGCTGGAATCGGATCTCTATATCCGGGATGATGTGCTACAGAAAGAGCTGAGCCGGTCAGCCGACGATAAGATGAAAAATATCGTGGCCACCATTCAGCGTGATCAGAACAAGATCATCAGAAATGAAACCTCCCCGGTCCTGATCATCCAGGGTGTGGCAGGTTCAGGCAAAACGTCAATCGCCCTCCATCGGATCGCTTTTCTGCTCTATCGGTTTAAGGATACGATTGAGTCGAGGGATATCATGATCATTTCTCCAAACAAGGTGTTTTCCGATTACATCTCAAACGTGCTTCCCGAACTCGGTGAAGACACCATTCCGGAAATGGAGATGGAACAGCTTGCGGGACGTGTTTTGAGCAGTAAATATAAATTCCGCACATTCTTCGATCAGGTGAATGAGCTGCTCGAAAATCACGATCCCGATTTTATCAAACGACTTGAATTTAAAGCATCGGCTGATTTTCTCGCCAAATTGAGCTCCTACACGAGCTGGCTGAAGCGCGAGCGGTTTGCCGAAGAGGATATTCCAGTACGCTACAAAACCGTTCCGGCGCGATATTTTCGTAAACGGTATAATGCCAACACAGACAAGCCTCTGATGCGCCGCCACACCGCCATCGCCACCGATGTGCTGAAAATGATCAAACGCGATTTTAGATACGACCTGCGAAAAGAGGAGAAAAAGGAGATTCGATCGGCGGTGAAAGAGATGATCGGAAGTACGAATCTGCGGGTTCTATACAAGGAGTTTTACGACTGGATGGATCGTCCCGATATGTTTTCCTACGCAAAGAGTTCAACCTATGAATATGCCGACCTGTTTCCGCTGATGTACCTGAAAATGCAGCTTGAAGGTGCCGAGTCGTTCAAACAGGTGAAGCATCTGATTGTAGATGAAATGCAGGATTACAGCGCGGTTCAGTATGCAGTTCTGTCGAAGCTATTTCCCTGCAATAAAACTATTTTAGGTGATGCCAACCAGAACGTAAACCCCTACAGTTCCACGTCGTCAGACGATATTCAGGGAATCTTTACCGATTCTGAGGCAGTGACGCTGCGAAAAAGCTATCGGTCAACTTTTGAGATTACATCGTTCACAAAACGAATCTCCCAGCATATAGATGTTGAACCGGTGGAGCGTTTTGGTGAAGAGCCTGAAATTCGATCTTTCAAAACAAAGTTAGAGGAGAATAAAGCAATTCTGGAATTGGTGAAAGAGTACAACGAATCGGACTGGAATTCGCTGGGGATTCTTTGCAAAACACAAAAGCAGGCGAAGTCAATACACAAATATCTCGAAAAAAGTGGCGAAGAAGCCACGTTGCTCTCACCGGGAAGCAGCACACTGAGTGGAAAAATTTTGGTAACCAGCGCTCACCTCGCCAAAGGCCTGGAATTTGACCAGGTAATTGTCCCGCATGTCAGCGATGAAAACTACTTTACAGATGTGGATCGAAGCATGCTCTACATCGCCTGCACTCGCGCCATGCACCGGTTGATTTTGACTCATACGGACGATGTTAGTGAAATTATTCAATAGGACGCCATGCCGTGTCCCGACACGGCATCACCCTTTTTCATCACAAAATTAGGAGATCGCAGGTCAAAGCCCGCAATGACGGTGGATAATCTGTTAATGAATCCTCAATATTTCTATACCAGTCAATCAAATATTCGAGCTCTTAAATCATCAAGCAGAACATACATGCCCGGCAGAATCAGTAGTGTCAGAAACGTACCTGCAATTAAGCCGCCGATCACGGTTACCGCCAGGGGCTGCAAAATTTCGTAGCCTTCCCCTATTCCAATGGCGAGCGGCATCATTCCAAAAATTGTAGTTAACGTAGTCATCAAAATCGGCCGGAACCGTACTTTACCGGCTTCAGATATGGCATCAACAACACTGTAATCTCCTTTTTTTCGAAACTGTTCTGCAAATTCAACAAGCAGAATGGCGTTATTGACGACAATTCCGACCAGAAATACAATTCCAAGAAGTACCGAGGCGCTTAGTGACAGCCCTGTAATCCAAAGTGCTAGAGCAACTCCTATAAGCGCAAAAGGAAGAGAGGTGATGATAACAAGCGGACTGAAGAGTTTTTCGTACTGTATCGCCATCACGATAAAGACAAAGAAAATAGCAAGCAATATAGCAGTTTGAAGGGATCGTGATGATTCTTCAATTGCTTCCTGCTCTCCTGCGTAGATCAGGCTATACCCATCGGGCAGTTCAAAACCACGCATCGCTTCTTGTACACGGCTGCCCACTTCACCCACCGTCGCTTGATTAAGGTTTACCGTGGTATTGATCCAGACCACACGTATTTGGTTAAACCGTTCGATGTGAGCCGGTCCTGTAGTTTCTACAAAAGAGACCAGACTCCCAAGCTGAACGGCATTTCCAGCCTCATTCATAATTGGAATCTGACGTATTCCTTCTACGGTTCCGGTCACATCCCGTGAGTAAAGCACCCGAACCGGGTACTCAAATCCGCCCTCAACGTAATTTGTAGGAACCACGCCTTCAATGGCACCGTGTAAAAATCCCGCAACTCCACCTGATGTAATATTGAATTGAGATGATCGCTCTTCATCCACACGAATCAGCATTTGCGGAATTCGTTCGTCCCGGCCAATCTGAATGCTGCCGATCCCATCAATTCCTTCCAGTCTGCTGTAGGCATCTCTTGCATAGTCTTCGAGCCGGTCGAGATCTTGTCCTGTGATACCGATCGCGATATCTGCATCAACCAGACTGGTCTGCAGTCCTTCTATTCTGGGTCCCCGCACCCGCTGCTGAATAAACGGTAAGCCAAGATCCCTGACTTTAGACTGGAATTCTGATACCCACTCTTCAGCTCTGAAACCGTCGCGTTCGGAGTGCGGAACAAGCTGTACCACACCGTCGATCATGCCTCCGCGAACAGATATTTGACCACCACGGAAATATCCGCCCACCGTCATATATTGTGTATCTACATAGGGCATCTCTTCGATAGTGTCGCGAAGAATCTCTGCTACTTCATTGGTCGGCTCAATCGAAGTTCCTACCGGTAATGTGAATCGGAACGTAATTCGTCCGTCATCCACCGAAGGTAGAAATTCTGTTCCCAGACCCCTGATGAGCCAAATACTGCCCAACAGCAGGATCACTACAGCAATCAGAAAAAGCCATTTTTTCTGTACTGTTTTGATCAGGGTTGAGTGGTAGACATCACGGAACCGATCGAATCCCCGATTAAATGCACGTATCCCTCGCGTTCCGGACAACCCTTTACTGGTATCAGATTCCCTGAACATGGAGGATAGAGCAGGCACAAGCGTGACAGCCGCCAGCAGAGATGAAACAATAGCAAATGCGATAGTGAAGATGAGTTCCCGGAACAGCAGTGCAGCCAAACCGGTAATCAGCAAAAATGGCAGCACGGCAGCAAGGTTGGTCATGGTTCCGGCTACAACTGCAGAAAGAACTTCACGGGACCCTTCTTGTGCAGCCGTTTTGGGATCTTTACCCAGATCTTTCTGATGGCGAAAAATATTTTCGATCATAACAATGGCGTTATCGATCAAAAGTCCCACGCCGAGAGCGAGACCACCCAGGCTCATAATATTTAGTGTAAGGCCGCCAGCATTCATTAATACAAACGTTGCAATAATTGCCACAGGAATCATGAGCGCAACGATCAGCGACCGGCGGATACTTCCCAGGAACAAGAGTATCACAATCATGGCGAGCAGACCACCAAGAATGGCTGCTGTAGTCACCGACTCGATCGAAGAGGTGATGAAAAATGAATCGTCACGGATCACTTCAATATCGTAATCAGCTGTGATGAAACCGGAATCTATGAGTTCATCAATCCGTGACTGAATAGTATTTATCACCTCCACTGTGTTTGCCATGGGTTGTTTCATGATCGATACCTGGACAGACTCATCCCGGTTCAAATAGGCAAACAGGCGCTGTTCACGGTTGCTGTCTGAGACATTGGCAATATCAGAAAGGCGCACCGTTCTGTTTGTACCAGAAACGGGAACAAGCGTACCGGCCACATCGTGAAAAGAGTTAAACCGTGTTTCAGTGCGGGCCAGGATATCGTATTCGTACGAAGTAATATTTCCGACAGAGACATCCACATTTCGACCGGCCAGTACACTGCTGATACGATCGATGGTGATGCCGTATGAGCGAAGTCTTTCAGGATCTGCAACGACCTGTATTTCCCGCTCTTTTCCACCTCCAAGGTCGATCGTTCCCACACCCGGGATGGAAGAAAGCTGGGGTAAAAGGCGCTGATCTACCCAGTCCCGCACCTCAATAGGTGAACGCACCTGAGAAGAGATGGCCAGTTCAAAGACGGGATTTTGCGAGGGGTCCATCTTCATGATTCGCGGCGGGTCGATGCCGTCCGGCAGTTCAGTTCGTGCGCGTTCAAGTTGCCGGCTCGCATCCTGCAGAGCAATATCAATATCTGTATCAAAATCGAAATACATTTCGATATAGCTTCGCCCTTCAGAAGCGCGGCCATGAATCTCGGTTAGGTTTTCTGTGGCCGACAGGTTTCGTTCGAGTGGACGTGTAACCTGCTCTTCAATCACTTCCGGGGTCACGCCCGTATAATTCACCACAACCCGAATATGAGGATAGTCGATCTGCGGCATCAGATCTACCGCCAGCCGGCCGGAAAAGAGTATTCCCAGCACGATGACGGCTGATGTGATCGCAAGTGTACTAATCGGCCTGCGAATAGACCATGATGAAATTCCTTTGTAGCGGGAGGTTGACTCTTCGGTATCGGTATCGGTTTCGGTTTCCATATCTGTCACTTCCTCAGTTTCTAAATCCGTATCGTCTGAATGTGCCCACTACGCGAACTTCAGACCCGTCTTCGAGGGCTTCGAGATTCGCTGCGGCTACTTTTTCACCCTCTTCCACACCACTTCGAATTTCTGCGAAACCATCACGCCTTATACCAACCTCTACCGAAAGCATCTCCAAAAGAGTTTCATCCTCATTGAGTTTAAAGATATAATATTCACCATCCCGTTCTGCAACGGCTTCGGACGGTACCGTAAGAACACTGGACCGATCATCAGCCACAAACCGAACCCTGGCGAGATATCCCGGCCTCACAGTCGGCTTATCATCTTCCTGAACAAGCTCCACCTCTACGGTAAAGAGACGCGTTGCTGCGTCAACACTTGGAAAAATCCTTCGAATAGATCCGTTAAAAATACGGTCGGGATAGACATCGAGCTGAACTTCAACGTTTTGTCCCGCTTTAAGTCCTGCGAGGTTCATTTCAGAAAGTCCCGGGCGAATAACTAAAAGCTCTAAATCTGCAACGGTAAATAGCTGTTCATTTGCCGATACATTGTTTCCGGGTTCCACCAGGCGGGATGTAATCGTCCCCTTAATCGGGGATGTGACCGTGCCATATTCTATTTCAAGCTCTAGTCGTTCTACCTCACTTTCTGACTGCACAAGAGCCCGGCGTGACGCAAGAAGTTCAGCCCTTGATATGGCTTCTCTTTCAAATAGAGCCTCATTTCGCTCATTTATGTCCCTCGCTTCTTCAAGTTCAGCTCTTGCCCTGCGAAGCTGAATTTGCTGCTGACGAACATCCAGCTTCGCCATAACATCGCCGCGATCTACCTGATCTCCTTCTTCATAATGAACGTCTTCAATCAAACCCGATACCCGGGATGCAATATAGGAACGGGTATAAGCTACCACTTCTGATGAGATGGTAAAACGATCCGAAAGATCCCTCGTTTCTACTTCGGCAACCGTAATGGGTGCGGCTTGCGTTGAATCTGATCCTTCCGGATCATCATTGCAGGCGCTAATGATAAGTAATATTATAAGGACTGAAGATGTTTTCAGACAACGTGGTGTAATTTTCATCTAATCAAATTAAAACATATTAGGTAGATCAATTTGTTATAATTTAATAAAATCTGAACCAGATAATTTTTTTAGGAGATATGAACATTAAAAAAACAGCCATCATCACAGGAGCCGCAAATGGAATCGGAAAAACCGTGGCCACATTGTTCGCAAAACGGGGATTTAAAACCGTTCTTGCTGATATTGATTCTGAAAACGGGGAAAAACTTCAGGCCAATTTGAAGCAGAAAAACCTGGACGCTCTTTTTGTGATGTGTGATGTTTCAAATCCCAAATCTATTGAGCATCTGGTGAAAACAGCAAAGGATCAATGTGGCCGGATCGATGTACTGATTAACAATGCCGGCATTTCTGATTTTACTCCGCCGGATGATCTGAGGGTTGAAGAGTGGGATCGTGTTCTGAATACCAACCTTCGAAGCAGTTTTCTGCTGGCTCGTGCTGCGATACATGTAATGAAAGAAAACGGAGGCGGTTCTGTGGTCAATATTGCATCCACAAGAGCGTCAATGTCAGAGAAAAACAGCGAGGCGTATGCGGCATCTAAAGGCGGACTTCTGGCGCTGACCCACGCAATGGCGGTTTCCTATGCTGAGGAGAATATCACAGTGAACTGCATCAGCCCTGGCTGGATTCACACCGGCGATTACGAAAAACTGCGCGATATTGATCACAGTCAGCATCTTTCCGGCAGAGTTGGCAAACCGGAAGATATCGCCCGGGCGTGCTTGTTTCTTACACAGCCTGAAAACAACTTCATCAATGGGGAGAACCTGGTGATCGATGGCGGAATGACCCGGAAAATGATTTATGAGTATTGATAAACCTGCGAGAGACTAATAATACCTCACTTTTAAACTTCATTTATCTTTCTCAATTCCTGAATCACTCTTTGAAGATCTGAATCCAACGAAGGCACTGTAAATTAAAAACAGCATACCCGCTCCAATAAAACTGATGCGCATTACTTCTTCATCATCAAACAGTGTAATTCCAAGTGTAACAAAAGCGAGGCCGATGACCGTGTAGGCAGCAGTATGTTCTTTACCGTTTTTTTTATCCATAAAAATGATGCTGTAAAGTAAATTGAAACGTAGAAAAAGAGGGCTTTTTTTTATCCTATTGCAGTTCGAAAATCCTCCAAAATAATTTGTAAATATGGCTTAAAGTCAGCTTTTCAACACTTTACCTCCTAATTTCATCTCATACGCATCAAGAACCAGACGTGCCATCTGATAAAGGGTGAACTTTCCTGAGTTTATGATCAAATCGTAATCTGTAGGGTTTCTCAGGTCTTTGTAAAAGTACCGTTTAATAAAATCCGCACGCTCTTTATCTTTCTTTTCAATCAATTTACGAGCTTCGGCTTTGTTCACATCATTTCTTTCGGCATACTGTGAAGCTCTTGTTTTTAATGGTGAAACCACCCGTACGTGAAACGAACTCTCTTTCTCACAAATATAGTTTGCACCTCTGCCAACAATTATACTTTTGCCGTGCTCTTCTATGGTTTTTACAGTTCGAAAAAGCGATCGGATGTAGTTAACGTTTGTACTTATTTCGCTCATAAATCCGCTTACGGCATCTTCTATATCCGCCTGCCTGCGTTCATCCAGAGTTTCGAGAAGTTTAACATCACTGTCCAGATCTTCTGCGATAGCGCTCAGAATCTCTTTATCCCAAACCTGAAACTCTGTCAATTCCCCAAGTTCTCTAGCCAGTGCAGCACCTAAAGCTCCAAATTCCCGGGAGATTGTGATAACAGGATATACTGCCTCCGCTTTAGTTGATACGGTCTGGGTATTTCTATGGTTCCAGGCTTTTATTTGCTGATCTACTTTTTGTGAGATATTGATTCCCATGATAAACGGACTTTTGTTTCTTAGCTAATCATGAATTGAGTTAAAACAATGCGCACTATAGAGATTCTATAATACTAAATTGAAAAACAATTCCGTAAAACATTTAAAGGCTACGATATTAAAAGTCATAAAAAAAGTCTGTCGAAAGAACTCCGACAGACTTAAATCATCCTGAATAGTAGTATTATTTAATGAGCGATAATTTGCGAATTTGTACCGTATTACCCGCCGCAAGTCGGTAGAGATAAATTCCGCTCGAGAGACGGCTTCCGTCAAACCCTACTTCATATGCACCCGCTGTTTGAGAATCATTTACCAATGTTGCTACGTGCCGGCCGGACATATCAAAAACGTCCAGGGTAACGTTTGTGTTCTCAGCAACCCGGTAGCTTATTACGGTAGAAGGGTTGAACGGATTTGGGAAGTTTTGATACAGCTGGATTGTTTCCGGCCACTCGGCGATTCTTTCCGAAGAAGTTTCTACTGCATCACCCGGACTCAATATAGCTGCAAATGCTGTAATAGAAGGCGCGCTGTGATACACTCCGAAAACAGGCTCCCCATCACTGGCTGTGCTTCGATAGCGAAGCCGGTCGGTTCCGCCCATATCTCTGTCTACAAACACAATCTGCTCTCTTGCAGTATTGTACTGGATATCGGGAACAAAACCGTCAAACCTGTCATGGAAATTTTCACGGTTGGACCCGTCTGTGCCTGCAGAGTAGATCCAGGTAGAGCTGCTGAAGTATATTTTATCCTGATCCGGATCAAATGCAACACCACTGTCCCGGAAGCCAAGTCCTGAGGAAATCCGCTCAAATCCATCACCGTTAAGATCCGATCGGTAAATGCCATCTCTGTCCAGATAGTAGTAGATCACTCCATTTTCTATATTCAGGTCGAATCCCTCTAGAGAATTTCCGAAGTCGAGTGTCAGAATTGTCTCTTCGGTTTCGCCATCATCCAGGTTCATTCTGTAAAATCTACGCGCATCAATCAGGTAAAGATCGTTGTTTTCAATATCAAGCTGAGCGCGTTTAAACGTCGTACCCAATACATTGAACTCTTTCAGACTCGTATACTCAGTTCCGGAAAAATCGGTTCGGATGATCTGATGAGGCATACCTTCGGTAACAAAATAGAGATATTCATTTACCGGGTCTGCAGCCAGTACACCTCTGTAGAATCCCGGAACCGTGAGCCGAACCGTTTCATCGCTATTTAAGTAGTACTCGAAAACGCCATCCAACGTACGCATGATTATTGAACCGGAAATTTCATCCAGAATGATCGATGCAATATTTTCTGAACCGGAGTAGATCTCTTCCGGGGATCCGGCCTCAGGCAAATCGAGCTGAAGAACGGTGGTTCTGTCAGATGAGATGATCATGTAAAGTTTGTGTGATGATTCATCCATTACAATGTTAGTGAAGTTTCTGGATGACGTATGCAGAGTAGATATATCCCCTGTTTCAAGATCGATTTGGTTGAGCGTATACGAACTGAAGTTATCCTGCACAAAATAGAGCTTTTCATCATGTGTATCTACAAATATCGATTCAAACGTGCCGCTGGTAATGGAGTGGTGTTCCAGCGTATCTCCATCCGCAGTGAAGGATCGAATGAAGCGATTTCCGAACCCCTGATTTTCAGCCCAGTATACAGTGCCGCTATTTGATACAGCGATGCCTTCAACATCACCATCTGCCGTAATTACCGTTGTGGTTTCATCTGACTCAGGAGCAAACTTTCTTATTTCGGAATTTAAGGTGTAAAATATGCTACCGTCTGTCGCAAGATAATCAGTATAAAGATTTGCAAACGAACTCGGTAATTCTCCAAATTCTCGAAATGTTTGAAACCTGCGATCTGCTTTGTACATAATCCTGTTATTGAATAGCAGCACGCTATCTTCATCCGCTATGTGGTAGCCATCCGTAAACGTTACGGATGAGTTCCAGAGCTGAATGGTTTCAGATTGATCCAGGTCAACAAATTGTATACTGTTTACAAAGCCTGCGCCGTCTGATTGGATATAGAAAAGTTGGTTATCTGCCTGTTGGGCGTAAATTACTGAGTTGACCGATACCAGAGTGAATAGAAATGCAAATAGTGTAATAGAACGTAGTACTTTTTTCATCTTATAGATAAATATTAGTTTTTGAAATTTAGCGAGTTGCGCTTAGATTTTTACTAGCAGCGAATAATTTCACTTAGAAATGTCATCCTGAATCACATTTCTTTGAATAATAAGATGAGATTTTATTTTTTTCCGTTAACTAAATCGTTGATATAAATGCACTTACATTATTATTTGTGCTATAAAGAAATAGTTGGGGTAGATCTTGAGATTAGACACATAAGGAACTACAGGATATGTCTGATTTTTTGATTTATTTACCCGGAATATTCACCAGGAAATTACTTGGTGGGCAAGGCAAAGTGAAAATAGCGACGGAATGGCACTCTAATACACTGAGTAAGCTGTTTCACTTAAACACAACTCATGAAAAAATTTCGCAGCACTTCTTGGTAGCTCAAAATTGGGCTACCACCTATTTTATATAGATCAATGTAATCAATGCTTTAAATTGTAGTACAGTTAATTTCGTGAATACTCCGGGTTAAACACCTGTCACCTTTATTCACTTCAGAACAAATACAGTGACAGACATTCACTATTTTATGCGACCTGCGGAACTATAAAATTATTGCTGTTTATGAATAATCAAAAGGGAAATTTCGGTTAATGTATTTCGCCGGACGCCGATAATTTAATTATAACCCTATGTAAAACGTCTGAAATTCCACAGAAATGCATAAGCCAACCATATTGATTGTTGATGATGAAATAACCATACACATCATCCTTAAAAAAATTCTGGGAGAAATATATGATCTACAGTATGCTTTAAATGCCCAGAAAGCAATTGATATCATCTATGAGAAGAACGTCGATCTTGTAATGTTGGATATTCAGATGCCCGGGCTGTCGGGGCTTGAACTTCTGGAGTCAATGATGATTGATATAGTCCTGGATGATATCCCTGTTATCATTATCACTGGTGAAGCCACTGAAGAAAGTGAAAAACAAGCTACTCGATTCGGAGCTGCAGGCTTTATTACTAAAGATGACATTATCAAAGAGGGAGGAAGACAGTCGATATTTGATTTTATTAAAAAGAATATCAAGGAACCAATCATTTATCCAACAACCGACACCGAACACAGTATCAATGGAAAGATAATCATAAAAAATTTGCTTAATGATGCAAAAGAAGAGGATTTTCTCTATGCTGCAAGACGGCTCGGTTTAAATTTGATAAAATATTTTAGAATCGACTATATATCTTTTTGGTCAATACAAAAAGGGAGTCCTAATATGCTCATTTCGCTTGGTGAAAAGCAGCCTCCCGATTTTGAACCTACTAAAATTAAATCGGAGCCTGCATTTAAAACACTCTTCATTGAAAAATCACCCTATTTAACGAATAATACATTTTCTGATGGGAAAGGCATTTTTACCAATATTGCAATGGAAAACAAGCTGAGCTCAGAAATTGGCATCCCCTTGTTCAATATTACCAGAGAGCAGTTCACTGAAAACGGGATGAGCATACCAGATAACGCCACCTTATACAGTTTTGTTATTTTGAAAGGAAATCGTGTCTTTACATCAAAAGATTACCAAATTTTGGTGAAGACCATACAATATTGTGGCTCAATATTATGGGATCTTTTCGAAGAATAAATTCAAGATTTCGGTGATCCACCTCTTTTAAAAATTTGCAGCTAATACCATTTCAGATTAGGAAGTAGACAAGTATAAAACTGCATACTGAAAAGACAAGGCCCACCATAAAAATATTGTAGGCAACTCTGAGCAACTTAAACTTTTTAGAAAGAACGCCTCCAAGGCCGTGTAAATCCCGAGCCATCGTATCATACAGCCGTTCACTGTCAGACATCAATTCTTCCATCCCTGCCACATAATCTTCTCGCTTCATTTTATAAAAATTACCAAAAAACAAAATATTGGATCGGTTAGATCGCACGTCATCCAGGGTCACTTCTTCATTACTGACCCGCGGCCGTGCTGCTAAAACTGCATAAATGAGGGACATCATGCAGGTGATTAATAAAATTGTAGCGGGCAAAAGCAGCCAGGAGTCAAAGTCAATCCGGGTTGAAACAGAGGCAATGATAATAGAGATGATGATCCCATTTATACTAATCAGAATGTTTGACTTGTTATCCGCAATCGCACTGAGCTCGATATGATTTCGGTATGAGGTTCGGAACATATCCGACACCCCGCGTTTGAGAGAACCAAGATTTTTATTTGAAGACTCATCATCCGTAGACTGTTCGGGTTCTTCAATCTTACTTTGTTCGGGCAGTGTAAGGCTGTCATATACCAACCCGTATAAACCTACAGGCATCGAAATATTTTTTAATTTATGTTCGCCATAAGACTCTACACGAACATCAGAATGATTTTTAATCTCATTAAATACATTCTCTGAAATCATTACCGAACCGGCTTTTCCAAATGCCTGAATGCGAGATGCTATATTCACGGCATCTCCATAAATCCCTTCGTCATCATATACAATATCTCCAATATGAATACCGATCCGGAGTGGAACCGCTGGCTGTTTATTTAGCGCAGTCTGAATATCCCTTGCGCATTTTACGGCATCCAGGGCACTGCCAAACATAATAAGTGTCCCATCTCCGTAATACTGCATTACCTGTCCATGGTAATTTAGCAGGTAATCCTCAATGATAGATCGTTGCCTGTCACGAAGCAACTTTGCCTCTTCCTCATTTTCCTGCATCATTTTAGAGTATCCAACAATGTCGGCAAACATGATGGCTGCAAGTAGTCGTATATGATTGTTTTGGGGCATTATATTTATGGGCAAAAATTATGAGAGTATGACAAGAAGCTATACGTATTTAATTATTATTGGATTTGAATCGACACACTTCAAAATAATAATGCTTCCTTCATTGTGAAGAATTTATCTTCTTCTCGTATTATTTAGAGTAGCGAATCTCCAGAACTGATGATTCATCAGTTCTGCATACCGCTAATTACTATATTGCCCGTTCCGCGTCTGTTACACGGATAGCTAAAAGCTCGTGACATTTTTCTTGGATTGTTCAGGGTGTCATAAAATTCGTCAAAATAATTTGTGGCAAAGTCAATGTAACGCCCCTCGAGCAAAGTATTTTCTTTTATAATCTTGTAAATCTCTGGCTTGAGTTCCCGGAATTGTTCGAACGTAGCATCCAATACACTTAGATCATCCATACAATACCCCCTATATACCCTTTCTCTAACCGATCTCAGTTTTAAAGCCTCCGCAGGTTTTGCATAGGGACTGGACACAAGTCCCACCAAATCAAAGTCATAGGGTACTGTCACATATATTTTTTCATTTTTCAGAAATAGCATCTCCATATTGTGTAAATATTGAACAGACCAGTCGGTATTGCCTATCATATAGGCAAATACACTCATTCTCAAAAATGATTCCTGGTCTACAATTTCAGGTCTTAAATTCATGCGTTCTATAAGCGAAGCATTACTTCGCGAAGCCAGAACACTTTTATGTTCAATTAAAAATCCATATTCCGGATTTGATCCCCGATTACTATCCGTATCATGATAGCTAAGACGAACCAGCCGAACCCGAAAGCTATAGTTAGTTAATAGATTGTATATTTTATAGGCCAGATATTCGCGGATTACATACTCTTCTCCCTTACAAGGCACCACAAGCTTCAGTGACGAGTGACCGGCAAACAGTGAATGTTCAGGCACCTCATGTCTTCTGAAATTCAACCTGAGAGGTGGAGTATCACAATTTTCTCTTAACCTGCGGAAATTGCCCCTGACCCGCACCCGCAGGTCCAGAGACTCTTCTAAGTCCAGGTTTTCTACATGTAACTTCATGAGATGGTAAGAAGGATCTTCCCCCCGGTCTCTCATAAGAGTCTTAATATCCCCTTCTAGTCTGAAATCTATAACTTCATCACTGTCAAACAAATCCTGATGTTGATTCGACAGGGGTTCCATCTGAAAAGCGAAAGAAACCGATGTTAAAAAGAAAACCATTACAGTGAGACAAACTGATTTTATCTTGTAGGTATTCATTGTTTTAGAGCTAAGTATCCATTTCTATTCTGCTTAGTTTAATCTTTTTTTTTATCTCATCAAATTGCAACAAACATTGATGCTATCTAAACAGAGCTTCTTCTCGTTCTTGATGCAAGTTTTAGCAGTCAGATTTACGAATAAAAAATTCCTTCTCTATGTCCGAAATACTGTTTACAGAATAACTTATTCAGGGCTTTTCGATCCAATTGACGTTTTTTATTTTATATTTACTTGCTTGTAAGCGCCTAAACGCTTCATTCACGAAATGAATAAGCCAGCTACATCAAACCCGATCATTTATGAGTTATTCTTGCATACCCCCCGCCACCCGGCGTATGTAAAATAAACCGATCACCTTTCTCCAGATCGGCGCCATCCCTCCACTTCAGAACTTTCGTTGATCCATCACCGAATTCAATCCAGTGCCGTCCTATCGTGCCGTTTTCACCGCCTTTCAAACCATACGGCTCAACCACCCTGTGTTGCGCAAGAACCGAAAGGCTGACCGGTTCCAGAAAGGTTAACTCCCTTACCAGTCCGTCTCCGCCATTCCACTTTCCTTGTCCGCCGGAATCTTTTCGGATTGAGTATCTGTCTAAACGTACCGGATAGCGATGCTCCAGTATTTCTGGATCCGTTGCCCGTGTGTTGGTCATATGCTGGTGAACCGCATCCGCCCCGTGAAACCCATCACCTGCACCGGTACCTCCGGCTACCGTTTCGTAGTAGCCAAAAGAGTCGTTGCCAAACAGCACGTTGTTCATGGTTCCGTAGCTGCAGGCCGATAGTTTGAACGCTTTCAGCAGCGTATCCACCAGCCGCTGACTTGTTTCAATATTTCCGCCAACAACCGCGGGACAATCGGCCGGATCTTCGGGGAATTCCGGATTGAGCATCCCTTTCGGTATTATCAATTCCACAGGTTCAAGCAGTCCATCGTTCAGGGGCAGGGGTTCATTCACCATCAGGCGAAGCACATACATTACTACGCTGCTTACAATCGATGGATTGGCGTTGAGATTTCCCGGATGAACGCCGGATGTCCCCGTAAAATCTATGCTGACTGATTCCCCTTTAATAGTAGAGGAGACAACCAGTTTGGAGCCGTCATCCATCTCCTCCTCCGCGTGGTACTTGCCATCCGTAAGTTTTTTAAGTGTGGATCGCATGCGTCCGGCTGCATACTTCTTCAGTTTGTGCATGTAGTTCGTCACCTCAGATACACTAAACTCCGCAGCAATATTCTTCAGCTCTTCTGCTCCGCGATGGTTGGCCGAAACCGCTGCCTGCAAATCAGCCATATTTTCGTCAAGAGAACGGGTGGGCCAATGGCTGCTTTGCAAAAGATTTTTGATGGGATCCCAATCAAACTCCCCGCCTTTAGAAATAAACGTCGGGGGAATCACCACACCTTCCTCAGCAAGGTTATTGGCATCGGGCGGCATCGAACCGGGACGTTTTCCTCCCATTTCGGCATGATGTGCCCGGCTGGCGGCAAATCCGATACGTTCCCCTTCGAAAAAAATTGGGGTCACAACTGTTACATCGGGCAGGTGCGATCCGCCAAATCCCGGGTGATTAGTAACGATGATGTCTCCTTCTTCGAACTCCTGACCTAAACCTCCAAGGTTTTGAAAACCTTGGAGGTTTTTTTTGATTAGCGTCCTTACACAAGATCCCATCGCACCCAAATGCACCGGAATATGTGGCGCATTTACTACGAGATAACCATCAGCATCCAGCAGCGCACAGGAGAAATCGAGCCTCTCTTTCACATTCACCGACATCGAAGTTTTGCGAAGCATCTCTCCCATCTGATCGGCAACGGAACGAAACCGGTTGGTGTAGAGCTGAAGATTGACGGCTTCGGAGCGTTGATCTGTTTCCTTCAACCCTCCAAGGGTTCCAAACCTTTGGAGGGTTTTAAATATCAACGTACCATCATCCAAAAATTTACCTTCCCATCCGTCTTCAATCACCGTGGTACTGTGTGGATCCAGAATAAGCGCCGGGCCCGTGAGTTTTGTTCCGGTCTTGAGAGACTCGCGTGAATAGATCTTTTGAAAAGGAGAACTCTCCCCATGAGGGGGGTACTTTAACAGGTGTTCATTTTGTCGGAGGGTGGGGTGTTCTTTAGTATTTAAGTCCTTACTGTCACCCCCGTTATTTAAACCTTCAAGGTTTCCCCGCAAAGCGATCCCCCGGGAAAAACCTTGGAGGTTTTTTGCTTCCGAAACCTTCACCCGGATCGCTTCCACTTCAATCTCACGATCTTTAATCCAGTGGCCGTACTGCTCTTCGTATGTTTTTTTGAATGTGTCTTCGATTGAATCCGATTCTGCATAATCGATCTCCAGGGATGTATCCTGCCCTTTCAGTCTTAGAAAGAGATTTTTTCGCGTAATTTCAATTTGGCCTTCCGAAACTCCCTGATCATGTAAGTCACTTTTGGCTTCTGATATCAGTTGCTCGAACCAGTCTGTCAGATTAGCCTCAATTTCACCAAGCGGTTTCAGAATCTGTTTTGTTGCGATCTGTTCAAGCCGTGCTTGCCGAAGGCCGTATGCGCTGAGAAGTCCGGCATCAGACGGCACCAGCACCCTGGTCATATTCAGTTTTTTCGCAATGGCCATGGCATGCTGTGCGCCTGCACCGCCAAAGGCTACCATAGCGTATTCGGCAGGATCAAACCCTTTCTGAATGGAGATTTTCCGGATCGCCTGAGCCATTCGCTCATTGGCAATATCGAGGAATCCGTCCAATACCTGTTTGCGTCTCAAATCCCCTGTTCGTGTCAGGATTTCCTGCAGCCTCTTTTCTGCCGCCTCCGGTACTATCGAAATATGGAAATTGGCCGGATGAAGACGACCGCTAAGTAAATTCACATCGGTGATGGTCAACGGACCGCCACGACCGTAACACGCAGGGCCCGGATCAGCTCCCGCACTTTCCGGGCCTACAATCAGACTCTGCCCGTCAAATCCACAGATCGATCCTCCTCCGGCTGCAACCGTTTCAATTTCTACAGCAGGAGCTGTCAGCGTTGCATCACCAACGGAGTGCTCATACACAAAGTCGATCGATCCGTCGTATCGCGCCACATCGGAGCTGGTTCCGCCCATATCGAATGAGATAATTTTGGTAGTCAAACCTCCAAGGTTTTGTAAACCTTGGAGGTTTTTCTTGAATACCCTTCTCGCAATGGCCGCAGCGCCAATTACACCGCCAGCCGGGCCGCTGAGCAGTCCATCTTTTGGCCGGTAGTGCTCTGCATCTACGAGGTTTCCGCCGCTGCTCATAACTCTGAGGGAATTACCACGAATCACTTCCGAAATTCTGCTCAGATACCGCTCCATGATAGGCGTCAGGTAAGCGTTCACATCCGTCGTTACCGCGCGAGGCACAATTTTGATCTCAGGACTGAGGGCTGCCGATCGCGAAATGAACTCTACGCCCATACCGCGAAGAATCTTCTCCACCTCTTTTTCGTGATCATCATTTCGATAACTGTTCATCAGGCAAATACCCGCAGCTTCGATCTCTTTAAGGTGAGGTTCAATTCGCTTTTTGAGGAGCTCTAGGTCCAGCTTTTTGATCACGGATCCTCCAGAACCGATCCGCTCAGGAACTTCAATGATACGATGATAAAACGGTTTCGCCTTTTGAATATCAAGTGCGAACAGGTCCGGCCGCTGCTGGTTTTTGATATGCAGCAGATCCCCAAACCCTTCTGTCATCAGAAATAGCGTTTTTGCTCCACCCCGCTCCAGCAGCGCGTTCGTTCCTTTTGTGGTCGCCAGGCGCATCTCCATCGGCGGAAACTCACAATTTATCGGTGTTTTCGTGATCATACGCGCACCCAAAATTGGAGCCTCTTCCGGACTCCGAAGTTCAACCGGGAGACCGCTCTTTTCTCTAAGATCAATTTCGCGGTCCAGCGTCACCACAGATGCGTTTGAATTATACCCGACAATTTTGAATGCGGACTCAGCCTCACCCAGCAACAGAAATTCAAATCCAACAAAAAAATCATTTGGCAGATCCTGCTGCAGGCTAATCTTCACCTCTCTGGAGTTATGCGCGCCTTCCGCGCTCCCGCGAAGCGCACTGCTGCTCAGCACTTTACACCGGTGCTCCCCGCCATCGGGGTCTACTGCGATACAATCCGTGAACGTTCCGCCCGTGTCGATGTAGAGTTTCCAGGGGGTGGATGCTGAAGATGGATTATTGTTTTGCATAGGGGAGTGACTATTGAAATTTGATTTCTGGGCCTAAAGGGACCCACCTCTGTCACGCCGTCGGCATGACTG
>CAZXYQ010000034.1:0-24186 GCA_964644975.1 uncultured Rhodohalobacter sp. | reverse complement strand
TCCTTGGTCCTGATGGAGTTCAACTGCCCGATCCTGTTGAGGTGGCCACATTGGCAGAACTTCGTAATGGTGAAGCTGATGGTGAAACACGTTACAGATTAACCAATGAGGTCCTTGTTCATTTCCGAGATGGTTTCCGGGGCAGGAGAATGCTTGTAGATGCAACGGCCGGGGTTTGGTCTGTAGATCTTGATGGTTCTTTTGACGGAGGAAACAATATAGGCGATGGTGTAACCGGCCTTGTAGGAACGCTTAATACTGTAAACAATGGTGGATTACTTCGATTTGAACTGGATGAGGGATCTGCTGACGCAGAAGTAACTTCAACAGGAAATGAGATTGATCCTGAAACGATTACAATTACAGATCTTTCTACTGATGACACTGGAAAACTTGTACTTATAGAAGGGGTCACTTTTCAGGATGAAGGTGAATTTGGAACAGGCAATAATTACGCATTAGAAGATAGTGAAGGTAATACGTTAACATTTCGAACCGACTATTTTGGTGCAGATTATATTGGAGAAACCATTCCTCAGACCACTTTTGATGTAGTGGGAGTGGTTGGCGGATTCGGCTCATCAGCCCAAATATTTGCCAGAAGCTCAGCCGACTTCATATTTGAAGATGTATTTGCTAACCTGCAAATCATTCACAATTCACCCGATCCTGCAGTCTCTTCGGTTGATATTTTTGTAAACGAAGAAGAGTTTCTGACTGATGTAGATTTCAGAATGGCTACAGCATTTACTTCGGTACCCGCAAATGTTGCGCTCGATATCAAAATTGCACCTGCAGGCGCCGGAATTGAAAACGCAGTGGGTCCGATTACAGTGACTCTTGAAGAGGGCGGAAACTATATCGCTGTTGCTTCAGGAGTGCTAGATCCCGCTGAGTTTAAAGACGCCGCCGCATTCTCACTCGAACTGCTTGCTGGCGCCCAAACATCTGCCGCTGATAGCGAAAAAGTGGATGTTGTAATTCATCATGGATCGCCAGACGCTCCGGCAGTAGATATTTACCTGAGACAAATCGGTGGAGATGCTGCTATTCAAAGCCTTGATTATCCATCTTTTACAGATTATGTGTCTCTGGATCCGGTGAACGAAGTTGTTGGTATTGCTGGTGCAGGCGGTGACGTTCTGCTCGAATTCTCCGCACCTTTTGCAGCACTTGATGCCGCCGGAGCGTCCGTTACAGTACTGGCATCCGGATTTTTTGAAGCAGAAAATGCTGGCGAAGAAAACGGCTTCGGTCTCCTTGCTGTGCTCGCTGACGGAACAGTCATTCAGCTTGAGCAATTTGTAGATGTTGGTGAAATCGGCTGGGTTAACCTGCAATGGCCGGAAACGCTCGACCTTTCTTCCAACGAAGAAGGAACCGTTTATGCTGAAGTGTACGCCGAAGGCGTTACAGAAGGCGATGAAGCAAGTGAATTTATTTCTGCCTGGATTGGTGTTCACAATGAAGACACAGATCCGGCTGACTGGCCTGAAAGTGCCTGGATTGATGCTGAGTTCAACGAAAGCAAAGGTAACAACGACGAGTACCAGGCAAATATCAGCAGAGCTACACCTGGCACATATTACTACGCCAGCCGTTTTCAGATTAGCGGAGACGATCCTGTCTATGGCGGTTTTCAGGGAGGCTTCTGGGATGGAACCGATAATGTATCCGGTACACTTACGGTAACGCCTGTTGAAGTGCAGAACCTTGCTGAGCTTCGAATGGGGGGTACTGGTAGTACTGTTTATAGTCTGCCGAACGAAGTGGTATTGACATTCAACAGCACCTTCAGAGGAAGAAAGGTGGTTACTGACTTTTCAGGTGGAATCGTAGTCGATGATCCCGGTGATGGTGTAATGGAAACCGAATATAACCGGTACGATGGTATCACAGGGTTGGAAGGTACTCTGAGTTCGTTTAATGGACTGCTTCAGTTTACACCGACTACAGATCCCGGACCAGCATCTTCATCCGAAAATTCAGTCTTTCCATTGAATACTGATATTTCTGAACTTGACTTTGAAGCAGATCTTTCGCCTGTTACCGGTCAGCTTGTACTATTACAGGACGTGACAATTCAGCAGGCAGATGGATCCGCAATGTTTGAAAATCAAACAACATATACGATAGAAGATGCAAATGGAAACATATTGAATCTTCGAACTGATCGTATTGCCGAGTCTATCCTTGATCAGGGTGAAGAATCCTACATCGGTACAGTGATTCCCCAAGAGCCCGTGAATATAGTTGGATATATGACTCAATTTAATACTATCCAAATTGTTCCACGTACCCTTGGCGACTTTACACCCGCCGACGCATTTGGCAATTTCAGCCTGGTTGCACCCGGAAATGATGCTACAGTAGTCGTAGAAGGTGATCATTCCGAGTTCATTACTATAAGCTGGGAAGTACCGGAAACGGATCTTGAAGATGTAACATACAACTGGATTGCTACAGATCCGCTTGCTCTCTTCAGTATTCCTACCCTAAACTTGTCCTCGGCTGCATCCGAGCTCACACTGCCGCAAGGTGCTGTTGACGAAATTTTAGCAGAGATTGGTGTTGAGGTTGGAGAATCTATTACAGTTAAATGGACTGTTGTAGCATCCGGAGAAAACGCCCTGCAATACGCAGATGAAGTCTGGACCGTAACACTCGAAAGAGGTATCGTTACATCGAACGAAGAGGTATCAGGTCTTCTTCCGAAGGAGTTTAAACTTCAGCAAAATTATCCGAATCCGTTCAACCCGTCAACACAGATTGAATACGCGCTGCCACAGGCTGCAAACGTACACGTAGCTGTTTACAACGTGGTAGGACAACAAGTTGCTGTTCTTGTAAATAATGAGCAGCAAACGGCCGGATTCCACAACGTATCGTTCGATGCAAGTAATCTTGCCAGCGGTATGTATCTGTACAGAATTCAGGCAGGAAACTTTGTTCAAACGCGAAAAATGACGCTTATCAAATAAGCATTCTCCTTTAATTCTGCGTTATTTTATCAAAGCCCTCCGGTATTTACCGGGGGGCTTTTTTTATTTTAAGTCAGACGGTTCCTGTCCGATTTATTTAAGGTAGTATAAAAACCCCTCTATTTACCCGTCCCCCCACGCTTGCTTCGGTAAACTCTCTCCCTATTACAGGTAGCCTTTTTACCTGCCATACCCTACCTTATATGAGACTAAATCTATAACAGAATTACCCTCATGTCAGAAGCACAAAAATATATCGACCAAAACATCGAAACATTTCAAAAGCAGCTTTTCGAACTGCTTCGTATCCCCAGTGTTAGCACCGATTCATCTAAAAAAAGCGCCGTGCAGGAAGCGGCAAATTTCCTATCATCGCAGCTTAAAGAGATTGGCCTGGATAAGGTCACGGTTCACACTACACCGGGGCATCCCATTATCACCGCTGAAAAAACTCTACACGACGACCGGCCAACTGTTTTGATTTATGGCCACTATGATGTTCAGCCGCCGGATCCTGAGGAGTTATGGGACACTCCTCCCTTTGAGCCTACAATCAAAAACGGACGTGTATATGCCCGCGGTGCATCAGATGATAAAGGGCAGTCTTTTACGCACATCAAGTCGGTTGAATCTTACCTTAAAACCGGAACCGAGCTTCCCGTTAACGTAAAGTTTATTCTTGAAGGAGAAGAGGAGATAGGATCACCAAACCTTGTTCCGTTTATAAAAGAGAACAAAGATCTGCTTTCGTGCGATATGGTGCTGATTTCAGATACCGCAATGTTCGGTGAAGATCAGCCATCCATCACCTACGGCTTGCGTGGTCTTGCCTATATGGAAGTTCATGTTCAGGGGCCAAATCGCGATCTTCACTCCGGGGTTTTTGGTGGTGCGGTTGAAAATCCCGCTAACGTTCTCGCCAACATAATCGCAAAATTGAAAGATGACGATGGCGTAATACAGATTGATGGATTTTATGATGATGTGGAGCCATTGACTCCTGAAATGCGTGAGGTGTACAGAAAACTTCCGCATGACGATGAAGCGTATAAGAAGGATCTTGAACTGAAAGACGTGTTCGGCGAAAAAGGCTACAGCACGCTTGAGAGAGCATCTGCACGTCCCACGCTTGACGTGAACGGTCTCTGGAGCGGCTACCAGAAAGAGGGTGCAAAAACTGTGCTTCCTGCAAAGGCGGGCGCAAAAATCAGTATGCGTCTTGTGCCGGATCAGGATCCTGATAAAATCGCAGAACTCTTTAAAAAGCAGGTGCTTTCAATGGCGCCTGACAGCGTCACGGTTAAGGTTGAAGCGCATCACGGAGGACATCCGGTGGTTATCGACCTCGACTATTATGGCCTGAAAGCTGCAGCACAGGCATTTGAAGACGTATATGAAAAAGAGGCGCTGTTTTCCCGTGAAGGCGGAAGCATCCCTATTGTGGCCGATTTTCAAAAAATTCTGGGTGTGAACTCTATCCTGATGGGCTTCGGACTCACAAAAGATGCGCTCCATTCACCGAACGAAAGCTTTTCACTGAAAGATTTTCACCGGGGAATTAAGACATCAGCCCGTTTTCTGGAGCTCCTTCCGGAGTATAGTTGATTAGTGATTTGGTTGTCGGTTATTGGTGTAATGGTCAACAGGTGAATCATGACAACAGGCTGAAAGGCTGAAATACCCCAGCCCGGGGCAACGCCCTGGGCCAGTGGCGCAGTACCATTCAGAGGCAGGCTGAAGGCCTGCGAGAGGCGATATATTTAAAGCCTCATAACTGTTTTCAACAGATCCGGTTCTAATCAAAAAAAAAGCCGCCGGAAGTTGAGTCCATGCGGCTTTTACAGAGTTCAAAAATAGTGTTTTTAGAAGCGTTATTCAGCCTCTTCAACAAGTCCGTTTTCAAGGCCATATTTCTGGCCGTGGGTAATGTTATCCAGAATATCTTTCGGGTTGTTGTTTTCATCTACAACAACAACGGTTGGAGTGTGATTTTTAGCCTCTTCAGGTTCCATTTCGGCATAAGCCATCACAATTACCCTGTCATCTACCTGTGTAAGGCGTGCAGCGGCTCCATTCATGCAGCAGATACGGCTCCCTCTCTCTCCCGGGATAGTATAGGTCTCCAGCCTTGACCCGTTGGTAATGTTTACAACCTGCACCTTTTCGTAAGGAAGCAGATTTGCCATTTCCAGTAGTTCTTCATCAATCGTAATGCTCCCTTCATACATAAGGTTTGCTTCGGTAACCCTCATTTGGTGAAGTTTCGATTTAAACATTGTTACTTTCATGGTTCTGCTGCTTATAAATCAATCAAAATATTGTCGATGAGCCGGGTCTTGCCAAGATAGGCGGCGCCGGCAATAATGTACTCTTGTCCTCTTTGTAAAGACTCAACAGGGCTAAGCGTTTTCTTCGAAAACAAATTAATATAATCAATTTTGAATCCTTTTGCTTCGAGCTCACTTTTTTGATGTTCGATCAGCAGTCCGGGCGTGTGCACTCCCGATCTCACCTGATCTTCAATATACTGCAGCGAGCGGTAGAGGCCCGGTGCCTCAACTCTCTCTTGATCTGTGAGGTATGTATTTCTGCTGCTGAGCGCCAGCCCGTCATTTGCCCGCCTGATCGGACCGCTTATAATCTCAACTCTGTGGTGGAACTCCTTAACCATCTGTCGTAAAATTTGAACCTGCTGTATATCTTTTTGGCCAAAAACAGCAATTTGCGGCTCCACAATATTAAAGAGCTTATTCACTACCAGTACAATTCCCTCAAAAAATCCGGGGCGGCTTCCTCCGCACATATGGTTGTTCAGCGAAGTAATGCCAATATTTAAATACGATTCGTCGACATACATCTCTTCCCGATCGGGAGCAAACACTATTGAAACCCCGGCGTCGGCACACGCTTCTACATCTCTCTTAAGCTGACGCGGATAGCTTTCAAAATCCTCATTTGGCCCAAACTGTGTTGGGTTCACAAATATCGATACAACAACGGCATCAGCCCGCTCTCCGGCAATCTCTATTAACGAAATATGCCCTTCATGCAGTGCGCCCATTGTGGGCACAAGAGCAATGGACTCACCATTGTTTCGAATTGCTGTGAGCCGGGCTCTTAAATCAGCAATGGTTTTGCAGACAGTAACAGAACCGGAGGAAATTTTGGGTGCAGTAGATTCACTCATAATTCACAGAAAAAAGAATATGGAGTTTATTTTGGAGTGTCCCCCTTCGAAGGGGTCCCTGCGGGGAAAGGGGGACTTTTATCCTTTTCGACTCAAAGCGTCGGGGAGTAAACCACTAAAGGATCAAATCGCTCGTTCCAAATCAAAGTTTTCGAGCAGATCTTTCACCCGTGTCGTAAATGCGCCACCGTGAGCTCCGTCAATAATTCGGTGATCATAGCTCATGGATAGAAACATCATATGGCGGATTGCAATAACGTCACCATCTGGAGTTTCGCGAACCACCGGCCGTTTTTCAATGACGCCTGTACCGAGGATTGCAACCTGCGGCTGATTAATAATAGGTGTGCCCATGAGGTTGCCAACGCTACCGTAGTTCGTCAGCGTAATAGTTCCGCCTACAAGATCATCGGGGCTCAGCTCTTTGTTACGAGCTTTGTATGCAAGATCAGTGACTGACTTCGCGATCCCAGCGAGATTTTTATCTTGTGCCTGTTTAATTACCGGTACAATCAGCCCGCCTTTGCCTCCTTCGCCCAGCGCAACGGCCAGGCCAAAGTTGATATCTTTTTTCAGGATGATATTATCCCCGTCAATGGAACTGTTAATAAGCGGATATTCACCAATTGCTTTTATAAACGCCTCGATAAAAATCGGGGTAAACGTCAGTTTGGTGCCGGTTTGTTCCTGAAATTTATTCTTATTTTTATTTCTCCATTTCACAATATTGGTCACATCTACCTCGCTGAACGTAGATACGTGAGCGGATGTCTGCTTAGAACGGACCATGTGCTCCGCAATCATCTTGCGCATGCGATCCATCTTAATCACTTCCACATTTTCGTGGGGACGGCTTACATTCAGCTCACCGGCAGATATTTTTCCATCGCCAGAAGATTTTGTCGTTTGCGGCTGTGATGTTGGCTTTCGCAAACCACCGGTTGATGATGCAGGTTTTTTTGTTTTACCTGCCTTACGGTCATCCAGGAACGTAAGAACATCTTTTTTAGAAACACGGCCATCTTTTCCACTTCCATCAATAGACTCAAGTTCTTCCTGCGAAATACCCTCTTCTTTGGCAATGGATCTGACCAGTGGCGAGAAAAATCGCCCGTCACTTCCAATGCGCTGCGGCTCTGATCCGCCAGACTCTTCCCCGTCACTTTGTTGAGATTCAGCGGCTGCAGAGGCTCCTGAAGCGGCCGTTTCTTTTTTGGCCTCTTTGGGTTTTTCTTTCTCTGCTGATGCTCCGCCGGCTGCGGCTTTGCCGGTCGTTATAATGGCAATAGGCTGCCCTACTTCAACCGTGTCACCCGCTTCCACTAAAATTTCAGCCAGGGTTCCGGCTTCCGGGGAGGGAACTTCCGTATCAACTTTATCGGTGGCGATTTCAAGCAGAGGCTCATCAACGTCAACTTTATCTCCTACCTGCTTTATCCACTCAATCACCTCACCCTCCATGACCGACTCGCCCATTTGAGGCATTACTACTTCAATCCGTTCGCCTTCTTCGCCGTCTCCATCAGGTGAACCGTTGTTTACGGTCTCCTCTTTAACCGGCTCACTCTCTGTTTCAGTATCGTCTGATTCCTGAGCAGTTTCATTCTCTGCTGCTGCCTCTTCATCTTCAGATGTATCCGATCCGTTTTCTGATGCAGGCTCCGGCGCGCCGCCTTCGGTATCTATTATGGCAATCGTCTGGCCAACCTCAACGGTTTCATCCGCTTCCACAAGAATTTCAACCAGTGTTCCCGCTTCCGGTGATGGTACTTCAGTGTCAACTTTATCGGTGGCAATCTCCAAAAGGGTTTCATCCACTTCTACGGAATCCCCCACTTTTTTTACCCATTCAATAACTGTTCCTTCCATTACCGATTCGCCCATTTGGGGCATCACCACTTCGACCTTTGCCATGGTATATTTTTCTTTTAACCTGTTATCAGAAACCTGATGTTGAAATTCAATTTATAGACCTGAAAGATCAGAATAATCGGCTTTAGATCAAAATACTCGCTCAGCTCAAATATATCGTATTACCTCAGCTTTAATGGGCTCACAAGCAGGCTCAGGTAAGATTTGGAAGCGCTTCGCCCGGAATCAGTGCTTTTAGATTTAAACCCACTTCATTCGATGTGCTGTTTATGATGATTTATTCGGCCGTTCCGTCACTCTTACCACGTAGCAGCTTCTCCACATCTTCACCAGGCACCTCTTCTCTTTCCAGCAGCATATCAGCCACTTTATCCAGAACCTCCCGATTCTCCTTCAGTGTCTGCAGGGCCCGGTCAAACGCCTCTCTGGAGATCTTCCGTACCTCTTCATCAATTTCCCGTGCCGTGGCATCACTATACTCCTGCTTCTGACTCATATCCCTGCCAAGAAATACTTCCTGCTCGCCACTCCCGAGCGATATATGTCCAAATTGATCGCTCATTCCCCACTCCGTTACCATTTTGCGTGATAGCTGCGCCACTTGTTTTAAGTCGTTTTGAGCTCCGCTGGTAGCGGTCTTAAATATCAGATCTTCGGCAGCACGTCCGCCCATCACAACCGCCAGGCGGTCCAGCAGGTATTCGCGGTTATAGAGATATTTCTCCTTTTCCGGCAGCTGCTGTGTCACACCCATTGCTTTTCCGCGCGGCACAATTGTTACTTTATGAATCGGATCGGAGTGCGGAAGTATAGCCGCAACTACGGCGTGCCCCGCCTCGTGATAGGCCAGCATTTTCCGCTCTTCATCACTTATCTGCATCCCTTCCCGTTTGAGTCCCATCATCACTTTGTCGCGGGCTTTATCCACATCTTTCATTGTAACTTTATCCCTCTTTTCGCGTCCCGCATAGAGAGTCGCCTCATTCAAAAGATTTTCAAGATCGGCACCACTGAATCCGGGGGTACTGCGTGATATTTTTTCGAAGTCAATATCTTCGCCCATCGGCTTATTTTTTGCATGGAGCTTTAGAATTTCAGTCCGGGCATTTTGCGAGGGCAGGTCTACCGTAATCTGTCTGTCGAACCTCCCGGGCCTCAGTAGTGCTTTATCCAGAATATCGGGCCGGTTGGTTGCGCCCATCACCACCACGCTTTCGCTCGGTTCAAACCCATCCAGTTCAGACAACAGCTGATTCAGCGTCTGTTCGCGTTCATCATGCCCTCCGCCAACTCCGGCTCCCCTCTGCCGGCCAATGGAGTCCAGTTCATCGATAAAAATAATGCAGGGTGAACTCTCCTTCGCCTTCTTGAACATCTCGCGAACCCGTTTTGCCCCCACACCTACAAACATCTCCATAAAATCGGAGCCGGTAATCGTAAAGAAAGGAACCTCTGCCTCACCTGCTGTTGCTCTTGCGAGAAGGGTTTTCCCTGTTCCGGGCGGCCCCACGAGCAGCATTCCTTTCGGAAGTTTAGCACCGAGCTTTTCATATCGCTCTGGATTTCGAAGAAACTCTATAACCTCCCGAAGTTCTGTTTTCGCCCCCTCCTGACCCGCAACATCATCAAAACGGGTCTTCTGGTCAGACGGATTCTGGAGCTTTGCCTGACTTTTACCAATGTTAAAAAAACCACGACCCTGGGCCTGCATCCTCTTGTAGAAGATAAACCCAATAAACAGAAACAAGATTAACGGGAACGCAAAAATAATGAAGTACCACCAAAACTCGCCCGATTCCGGCTCAGCAGAAACCACAACTTCGCGCTCCTCCAGCAGTTCAAACAGACGCTCATCCCCAAACGAAGGAATGTAGGTGATAAAGTTTTCGTACCCGGTTGTATCATCGGCTAATGCCCTGAGTTTTCGCTCCTCCCTGAGTTCGCCCTCAATTTTCTCACCCTGAACATGCACTTTCTGCACGTTATCCTGCTGTAGCTCCAGTCGGAATTGACTGTATTCAATCTCAGGCACAGTCCCAAACAGGCCATCACTTGAGAGAATGTACCAGAAAAGAAACACGGTCAAAAGCAGCATCCAGAAGAAAAGCCCGCTGCGGTTAGACCCAACGCCCGGGTTCCCCGGACGCGGATTTTTAGGAGGTCTCTTTTTTTTACCCGATCTGTTACCGGTTTTATTTATCTCGTTTTTTTGTTCTTCAGCCAAAGCGGTCGGTTAAAAAATTATGGATTTAACCTCAGTTCGATTCTAAATTCTAATAAAATAATCAAGAAGAAGTCTCCCCTAACAAGGGGCTCATTTTTTGAACACGCAGCGTAAGCGCAGTGAAATTTAGAGGGGTGTCCATTGGCTTTTACTAAATTTGATAAACATCCTCCTCATTCCCCCTTTTTTAAGGGGGACCTTAAAGCTCATGATTAAACAATTGAACTGAGGCATTCGGTAAATCTCAAATGTTAACATAAAATAAAACAATCTTGGCCATAAAATAAGTTACGAATCTGCTCTCTTTTATAGAAAAGTTAAGATCAACATCACAAAGAGAAGACATTTACTTGATTGATAAAGTTTTACCGGGATTGAATAGCCTTAAAAATTGCTCTATTCTCACGGCATGCTCAAATCGTCGTATTCATCCGATCGGTCCCCGTCGTCTTTTTCATCCATTAGCATCAGTATCCTTTTCACTGCTTCGTGAGGTGTTCTGCAAAAATGGTCCTTTCCCAGATACTCATCCAGGCCCGACCTTGTAACAATATCGCGTACCGGGCCTTTCAAACCCGCCAGATAAAGGTCCATATCCCATTTATGAAGAATTTTAATGATCGATACAATAGAATCAATCGCGGTGGTGTCCATAATATTGATACTGCTGCCGTCTATGATAACATATTTCGTCTCTTTGTCTTGAGCCTCACTTTTCCTGAGAATAAAATCTCGGAAAAATTCTGCATTCATAAACGAAAAAGAGGCGTCGAGACGCAGCAACAGTATTCCCCTGATCTGTACCGCTTCAGAATTTCTTTCAAGATTTTTATAGGATTGTGTGTGGGGCATCAAGCCGAGTTCTGCAATATTGGGCCTGCTGGACCTGTAAAGCATCAAGAGCATGGAGGCTCCCACACCCAGCAATATCCCCTCCTGGATGCCAATAAACAGCGTTGAAAAGAAGGTGAACAGAGCGATACCGCCCTCACTTTTTTTCGTCCGGGCCAGAAATCTTGCTTCATCAATATCGATCAGGCCAAACACCGACACAATAATAATTGCCGCAAGGATAGGCATCGGCAGGTAGTAAAACACCGGGGTCAAGAACAGAAGCGTCGCTATTATGATAGCCGCCGTAAAAACATTTGTCATAGCTGTTTTGGCACCCGCCTCTTCAGATGCTGCAGATCGCGAAAAGCTTGCCGATACCGGCAGTGAGCTAAAGAGGCTCCCCGCAAAATTAGCCGCGCCGATTGAGATCAGCTCCTGGTTTGAGTCTGCTACATAACCGTGGCGTTTTGCAAAAATTTGTCCCAAAGAAGTGATCGTCATAAACTGAACCAGCGCCAGGGTCAGCGCAGCGGGGATCAGTGCGGTAAACGAGGTGTAGCTCATATCAGGAAATGATAACGGGGGCAGGCCGTCGGGTATCGATCCCACAATATCTACCTCCTGATTTTCGATGCCCGTGAACCAGGCGACCGCCGTTCCCGCGATCAGTAGTAATACGGAACCGGGCAAAGAGGGTGAGAATTTCTTAAATAGCAGGAGCACTCCAATGGCAGAAAGTCCCCAGTAGAGCGTGGCCATGTGCACTGTATCGAGCGCACTGAAAAACTCAACCAAAACAAATAGTATGTTTTGAGTTCCGCTCAGCTCCACTCCAAACAGATTATCGAGCTGAGTTAACGTAATAATTATAGGGGCCGCCATAATAAATCCGGTAATAACGGGACGGGAGAAGATGTTAAAGAGACTTCCCAGCTTAAACGCTCCCATCAAAAACTGCAGTATACCCGTCATCATTGTGAGGAGTATCACCAATCCTATGGCGTCTGATCCAACACTGGCCGTTATAGCACCAATACCTGCCGCAACTACAATCATATCGATAGCCACCGGTCCGACCGACAGATGCCTGGAGCTTGTGAACAGTGGAAAGATTAAAAGCGGAATAACGCCCGCATAGAGCCCGTAGATCGGCGGAACTCCAGCAATAACCGCGTAGGCCATCCCCTGGGGAATCAACATAATTCCCGTGGTTGCTCCTGCCTTCAGATCACCTGAAAAATCATGTTTACTGTAAGTGGAAATCCAACCAGAGATTTTAAAAATAGATTGAAGCCAATCCTTCATTTTATATTTCGCATCCGGTTACCGGGTCGTGCTATCTTCAAGAATCAAATATTGGTCAATAATTAACGGGAATCAACCCGATCCTCAGCTTGGTGGTTGAAAATGTAATGCATTGCTAACCTGGCCAAACTTTAGTTTACGACCTGAGTCCGATTAATAATTAATATTTTTTATTTAGTATAAAGTCTATGCTGACAAGGGGTGATTTCTCCAAAGGGATTCCTTCGAGATGAGGTGTGTCCATCGATTTTAATACAATCTGATTGACACCCCTCCCTCCCCGGTAAACTTCACCCTGGGCGCAAGCGCAGGGGAGACTATCCCCCTCAATCTCGCCCCGAAAGTCGGGACTGAAAAAAAACCAGCTGGCGCGGGATAAAAGAGGAGCCCTTTTCTAAGGGGGACTTATAAGGTCAATTTTTGAGAATCGAACTCAGGTTTATAAATAATAATGTTCATGTTCATATTTATTGGACAATTGAAAGCCCAAATCAAAATATAAAACTCCATGCCTCAAAATAACCCGCTGCCTGATGATCATCAGCTTCGAAACCGGCTCATTAACCACATCAAAGGTGGGCAGGCGTTCGCATCTTTAGACAACGTGATTAATAAACTGCCCTTTTATAAACTGGGCGTTGTGCCGGACAATCTGCCCTATTCCTTTTTCCAGCTCTTTTGGCATATCCGGGTCGCACAGGTCGATATTCTTGAGTACTGCCGTAGCAGCAGCTACAACTCTCCCAACTGGCCGGATGATTACTGGCCTGAACAGAACGCGCCGGCGAACGAACACGAGTGGAAAAAACTGGTTGAGAATTATTTTAATGAGAGAGAAGCTTTTTGCGAGCTCATACAAGATAAATCAAACGACCTGATGAAACCATTACCCGGCAATCCGGAACACAACCTGTTTCGTCAGGCTCAGCTGATTATCGAACACACATCGTTTCACACCGGACAACTCTATATTCTTCTCAGGCTTTTAAGCAATGAGCAGCCTGCTTCGTAAAATTAGTTGATTCTCTATTTACATAGTGGTTTCATATCTGCTAATGCAACCTCAATATTATACCGATAACAAGACCTTAATAATCTTGTAATGAGGGTGCCAGCATCTTAATGAAACGCGCAAAATATACTTTTAAAAAATCAGCAACGAACTGTAGAATTCTATCGGCAGCCGCAGTTTGTATTTTAGCTTCTGTTCTGTTTAGCCAACCTCTTAAAGCACAGGAGATCTACCCCTTCTCTACCGATACAACTCATATCACCGTTTGGAATGGTGAAAACCATGTGCCGTTGTTCATTAAAGGCGTAAACTTAGGAGTCGCTGTGCCCGGCACTTTTCCGGGGCAGCTTGCCGCAACGCGCGAAGATTACGACCGGTGGCTTCAATTAATTCGTGATGCGGGGTTTAACACCATCCGACTCTACACCCTCCATTTTCCGCGGTTCTACGAAGCCCTGTCAGAGTTTAACAGCAAAAACCCCAACCAACCGCTCTACTATTTTCAGGGTGTGTGGCTTGAGGAGAGCATACCCGGCTATGATGATGATCTCTACACGCTGACTCAGCTTTTCGATCAGGAAATTGAGGACAATGTAAACAGCGTTCACGGAAATGCTGTGATTCCGGAACGCCGGGGCAAAGCGTACGGCACCTACTCTGTTGACACTTCTCAGTGGATGATCGGTTATATTATCGGGCGCGAAGTTCATCCGCCCGAAGTTCTTCATACCGACCAGGCTCATCCGGAGGTCACCTCATATTATGGATCTTATTTTTCCATTGAGGATGCCGGTGCCTCTGAATCGTGGATTACGGAAAGACTCGACAACCTCGTTTCATTTGAAGAGATGAATTACGGAACGCAGCGCCCCATTAGTTTTTCGAGCTGGCCATCACTCGATCCGCTTGATCATCCCGGGGAAGCTAATGAATATGAAGTGAGTGCATCGCTGGACCTGTCCAAAGTTGATTACAGCCGCGCCAAAGCGGGTTTTTTTATCAGCTACCACGCCTATCCATACTATCCGGATTATATCAGCCGTGATCCGAAGTACACTTCTTTCTCAGATCATCTGGGGCAAAACAGTTTTCTCGGGTACCTCACGTACCTCAAAGATCACTACAGAACCACGCCGCTTATTATTGCAGAGTTTGGTGCACCCTCTAGCTGGGGAATTGCCCACTATGCGCATAACGGAATCCATCATGGCGGACATGACGAAAAATCGCAGGGAGAACACAGTATCCGAATGCTGCAAAATATCGACACGGCAAGCGGTGGTGGCGGTCTGCAGTTTTCGTGGATTGATGAGTGGTTTAAACGTACCTGGATAACCGACCCTGTTGATTTCAATCCCGACAGGCGTGTCATATGGCACAACGTAACCGCGGCAGAACAAAATTACGGATTGCTTGGCTACAAAAAGGCAGATGATTCAATGCAGGTTTGGGAAGAGTTTTGCAGTGACTGTCCTGTTACCGGAATTGAAGCCGGCTCCGATTTTGCCTACCTCAAATTAACGCTGAACACGCATGGGCATCTGGCCGTGTTAGATACCGTTTGGGTTGGAATAGACACATATGATGCTGAACTCGGTGAGTCTATTCTGCCATCCGGTCAATCTATTCAAAACCGGGCTGAATTCGCTCTTATGATCACCAATTACAAAGCTGAACTATATGTTACAGAAGCGTACGATCTGTTTGGAATGTGGCACAATCAGTCGGCCCCCGAACAGCAATACAAATCAGTCGCTACCGATGGAGCACCCTGGAAAATTGTACGATGGAAAAATAATCAGTTCGAAAATGAGGTGCAGTATATAGGAAATATGAAGGTTAACAGGCTTGATCTGCCGAAAAGCAGTACAGATGCTGTAAGGCTATATGAGAACAAAATTGAGATCAGGCTGCCGTGGACTCTTTTAAACGTGATTGATCCCAGCCGGGCAGAAGTGATACACGACGACCGCAATACCCCTCACACAGAAACCAGGATATCAGACGGGCTGAGCGTTGCCATTTCGTACAACGATTTTTTTGTAGAAACAACAGATCGCCACATGTGGCAGAACTGGAATCATGCACTGAATGCAGAAGAATATATAAAAGAGAGTTACGTCGTGATGAAAGAGCGGCTGCCCTCCCTTCCCGGAAATCCTGTTGCGGTGGCTGATCGTTACGTGGTCAGCACAGGCGTGGATAGTCATATTCCTGCAGAGCAAGGTGTATTAAGCAACGACCTTTCCCTGGACGGAAGCCCGATGACCGCCTCTTTAGTTACGACACCCTCATTTGGATTCATAGACCTGAGACCCGACGGTAGTTTTGTTTATAGCCCGGATGAAGGGCGCAAAGGTGAGGATAATTTCTCCTATCGCGTCAGGGCAGGCTCTCACCAATCTGAGCCCGTTACAGTTTTCCTTGACATCAGCGGGACCCCCACCGGTTCAGGTTTTGTGAGACTCTATCCAAATCCAACACAAGATCGTATTACCATCAGCTCAACAGCTACCGTTGATCGTATAGAAATTTATTCCATTACAGGACAGCTTATCCTCCGTACAGAGGTCAATAACAGGGCCGCAGAATTCTCACTTAACGGATATCCGAGCGGAGTCTATTTTGCGAGAGTCTATTCAGGCAGTGAAGTTCTGAATAAAAAGTTTATGCTGATTCGATAAGTGCCTTTGCGGGAGTAACTCTGCGTTTACGCGATCGTATTGCCCGTAGTTTGAAGTGGTATTTACCCGGGCTTTCCTTCATTTTATTAGCTGTGCTTTGACTTATTTTATTTCCCCGTGATACGGGTAAAGCGTTCCTATACGTGTAACTGCACATCTTTTTTCAGGCACTTATTTTTTTGCTTCAGAATGCGTATATAGTAATCCATTAATAATTGCGTACCGTGGGGTATATCATTTCAGAGCTATCAGATGAATAGTTTAGCTTCAGATAAGAAATAGTAGATCCTGCCTGCATTTTTAGCTCTGGTTGCTATATACGGGCATAGATTTGAGTAAGTGCGCTAACCTAAATCACGTAAAAGAACATGAATTATTCATTCACCGAAAAATATAACACTGTCATTATTACTTTTAAAGGAAATGTGATGGGAGGGCCCGATGCTGTTAAATTTCACGATGAGTTAAAAGAGCTCGCAGAAAATGGGAAAACCAATATTGTGGGAGACCTTAGTAAAGTAAAATTTATGAACTCATCCGGGCTTGGCATCATGATAACTGCCCTGACGAGCATGAGGAATGCGGGCGGCGATTTCAAAATTTGCGGGGCATCCGATCGGATAGAGAGCCTGCTTATTGTAACAAAACTTATTACGGTATTTGATCACCATAAAACGCTTAATGAAGCGATAGAGGCGTATCAGGACGATTAACTCCGCTTTCCGGATTTATTCGCTTCTGTTATACTGAACAGACAGCACGGTGATGTCGTCCGATTGATCGGCAGCACCTGTAAATTTCATTACTTCGAGGAACAATCCTTTTACCGAGGCGTTAAGCGACTTGCCGGGATGTTTTTCGAGGTATGAAACCACGCGCTCTTCATCAAAAAAACCGCCTCTTCATCTTCAGCCTCAGTAACCCATCTGTAAACGTAACAATAGTGTCGCCCGGAGTAAGCTGAATTGTCTTCATATCATATGGGGCGTTTTCGAACTTCCCGAGCAGCAATCCGCCAACATTTTCAAGCTCTGCTACCTTCCCCTCTTTTGATTGAATATAGGGCAGATTGTGGCCGCCGTTGCAGTAGGAAAGTTCCCCTGTTTTTATATTCAGCAATCCATAAAAAACAGTTACAAATGCGGAAATATCGCTTTCGGGTATAAGCATGTTATTAACCTTGGTGATGCAGTCTGAAGGATTCTTAACCTCAGAACCAATTGCCTTTAGCATTGTTCGGCAAACCGCCATGTAAATAGCGCCCGGCATTCCTTTCCCCTCTACATCCCCAATAAAAAAGGCCAGGTGATCTTCATCAAACTTAAAAAAAGTCGTAAAAATCGCCCCCAACGTGCTTTGCAGCAATCATATTGGCAAAAATATCAAACCGGCTGTCATTAGGAAAAACCGGAAGCTCCTGGTGAAGTATTTTTTACTGAATTCGGGCAGCCATATTAAGATCGTAATTGAGCGCTTCGAGCTGGTGCTCCATCTCTTCCGTTTTCAAAAAGCGACCAATTTCAGAAAGTGTCTTATCAATGGTGATTTCCAGATCTTTAAAGTCGATCGGTTTGATTACAAAATCGTACGCACCGCGGTTCATGGCCGTACGTACGATTTTCCATATCGCCATAGGCTGAAACGATAACCGCTTTAAGATTTCTCTTTTCCAGACCCCGAAGCTCATTAAGCAAGGCAAGGCCATCCATTTTTGGCATATTGATATCACTTAAAATCAGCGACAAATCACTGTGAACAGAAACCATTTCCAGCGCTTCTACTCCATTCTCTGCAAATAAAAAGTCATACTCTTTTGTTTTCACTTTCGATCTGAACTTCTGAAGCATCAGCATTTGCAGGTCCGGTTCATCATCATCAACCAATATTTTATGGGGAGAATTATTCATGACCTTTCAATTATGGCGGCTAAATTATTCTCAGAATCTCTTCTTTGAGCGAGTTAAAGTCGATTGGCTTGGTGAAGAACTCTTTAGCGCCCGATTCGATAGCCCGATCATAGTTCTCCTGATCCCCATATGCAGATATCATACTCACTTTAATATCCGGGTAGTTCGATTTAATTATGCCAAGCAGTTCAATCCCCGACATTCCCGGCATGTTTATATCCGAAAAGACATATACCACATCCGGTGGCTGGCTGTCGTTCAAGATATCAAGTGCTTCCTGCCCCGAAAAAGCAAAAACAAGCTCAACATCACCATTCCTGATCTCTTTTCTAAACTTTTGCCGAAATAACATTTCAACATCTTTTTCATCGTCAACAACTAAAAATTTCATTGGTTTTTGTCCTCAATCTATGGGTATTGTGATTTTAAATTCTGTGAATTGATTGTTCTCTGATTCAACCTCAATCGTTCCTTTGTGCATTTTCACAATGTCTGATGTCATGGAGAGGCCAAGCCCGGTACCGGCCCCTGCAGGCTTGGTTGTGAAAAACGGTTCGAAGATCTGCTCTCGGATTTTATCCGGTATGCCGCTGCCGTTATCCCTGATTGTTATAACCGCATGTTTATTATAAAGCACTGTTTGGATCTCCAGTTTTGCCCCCCCATCGCCCCGGTTTATTGAATGTTCATAGGCTGCATACATTGCGTTATTTAAAATGTTAAGAAAGGCGCGACTCATATCCTGGGGTATCAGTTTTATCTTGGGCAGCTGACGGTCGTAATCTGTGTTGATTTCGACATTGAAAGAAGAATTGGTAGCCCTCATTCCATGATAAGCCAGCTTCAAGTGCTCATCCAACAGCGTATTAAGATCAGTAAGTACAGGAGAGCCGCTTTTGCCACGGCTGTGAAGAAGCATAGATTTAACAATGCTGTTGGCCCGTTTTCCATGTTCGTGAATCTTACGAATGTTGGCTTCGATATCATCGAGAGTGTCGAGTATAGCGTCAGTTCCTTCCTTTTCAGAAAACGCACCATCCCCCTGTTTGCCTCGCTCACTTTTCTCTTTTGACTCTCTACTTAGAATATCGCTTCTAATCTCCTCAACCATCTCCAAACTCACCTCCGAAAAATTGTTTACAAAATTCAGTGGATTTTTAATTTCGTGGGCAATCCCAGCTGCCAGCTGTCCCACAGCCGCCAGCTTTTCCTGCTTTAAAAGCTGTTTCCGCAATTTAATTACTTCTTTTGAAGCATCATTAAGCCTGGCCTGTAAGTTTTGATAATCAATTTTAGTATTCAGATTTTCATCTGGAAGTCCACCAGCAGAAACCTCTTCTGATGACGCCGGCTGATCCGGCATACTTGTGTGATCATGCAGTAAGAGCCATTTTTCATTTCCGTCATCTCTTTCACGAGTCCAGATGGCAGATTGCCTGAGTGTTAGCGGGGTGATGTTCTGATCTTGAGCTGTAGACGAAATTTCAAACTCAAGTTCAACCAGTACCTGATCACCGAGATCCTTATAGTGACGTTTTTTAACGTCCATATGAAGATTTTCCGGAAGATGCGCAAGGGAGTTTGTGTAATAGGGAATCACATTGTTCATGCCTCTCTTATATTCATGAAAGGCTGAGCCAAACACCGATACCTCCGGGTGTACTATTTCATTAAGCCCTTTCTTATCTCTGGTGAGTATGGCTTCCAAAAGGCGATCATGAATGGTAAAAATTTTATCTTTTTTATTCATTTAGATAAATTAAGAATCGGCTAAAAGCTGCCGGGTTATTCACATAGTTATCTTATACTTTGACTAATATACTTTAATGCGAGTAAAAAGCATCATACCCACACTGCAAAGAATCCAAATTTACACGGATTATTCACTAATTTGACTGTATTATAATTTAAAGTATCGATAACATTGATCTTATTGAAAATAGGTAGGAAGCCACTTTTGATCTATCATAAAGTGCTGCGAAATCTTTCCGTGAGCTACGTTCAAGCGAAAACGGCTTACTAAGAGTTCTACAGTACCATTCCATCGCTATTTCAGCCTTGCCTTGCCCACCAATATTTTCTATGTAAATATTCCGGGTGAATGTCTTCATAGGCTGGTTTCATCAGTACAGGAAAGACCTATTCATTCGCTGTCTGAAATCAAAATAACGTATCAACAAAGCAGACTTCTCATTTCGAATCTTCTTCACTATAATTAACTATGGAAATATTAGGAATTGATGTTGGCGGTTCAGGCATTAAAGGGGCTATTGTAAATACCCGGAAAGGTGAGCTTGTCACCGAAAGGTATCGTATACCTACGCCGAAGCCTGCTACACCTGCTGCGGTTATTGAAACGATTGAGGCTGTTATTAACAAGTTTGACTGGCATGGCCCCGTGGGGTGCGGTTTCCCGGCAGCGGTAAAGAATGAAATCGTAAAAACGGCTTCAAACATCGACAATTCATGGATTGGCGTAAACGCCTCAGCCAGAATAGAAGAGAAAACGGGTTGCCCTGCCCATCTTGTAAATGATGTAGATGCCGCAGGCTTTGCTGAGGCAGAATTTGGAGCGGGAAAAGATTGTTGCGGAACCATTTTTATGGCTGCCTTCGGCACCGGGATCGGCACAGCTGTTTTTCACAATCAGCAGCTGGTGCCAAATACAGAGCTGGGCCATATACCGCTACGCGGCATGGCGGCTGAAGATTATGCCGCAAATTCCATCAGAGAAAAAGAAGGGCTGAACTGGGAAGAGTGGGGAGGCAGGGTGAATGAATATCTTCAGTTAATCGAAGCCCTCTTCTGGCCCGATCTCATCATTATTGGTGGTGGTGTTAGCAAAAACTTTGATGAATTTGAGTCGTATATTAAAATTGAATCAAAAATAGTACCCGCTGAAAGCCGCAACAACGCAGGGATTATTGGCGCGGCACTAGCCGTTAATTCACTCCAAAGAAAATAGCATTGGGCGATTTACACCTTGTCTGTTCGTTCGGAATATCAGAATTCAACAGTTCGCGCACACAGACAAATTAATGTAGCTCGTTCTTATTTGTTACACCTTTTGCATTCCAGTATTTCACCCAAATTGGAGCGTCGTCCCTCCTCGGTTACCACCCATGGCCATAGCTGCCATGGAGGTTTATGCTGAACATGCTGTTTGTGGCCGCATTTAAGTTCAGCCACCCAATCGCCTTCACTGTCGTTGTGGAATCTTGTTATCGGTTGTTTCATTTATATGATTTCAGTGAAGCAAAAACCCGGCCCGCATCACTAATACAGGCAGGGTCTTCAATTATTTAATCCGGTTCGATTCTATGTACTTTCCCGCTTCTTCGCCAGGCCACAACTGCTATACCGATTGCCAGAAACCCGGGCAGTGCAGACCACATAATTGCAGCTATATCGCTGTCCGTTTCCGTTGCCCGCACCTTCACTATACCCTCCATGTATGGGTGCGGCGTACAGATGTAGCTATATTTGCCCTCCTCTTCGAACGTATAGCTCCAACTTTCGGCATGGGCCAACATCGGTGAATTTAGATTTGTAGGGCCTTCTGTTGATACTACATTATGGACCCCGGAAAATTCCCCCGCCAGGTAGCTAAACACATCTTCGTTGATCCAGGTCACTTTTGTACCCGGATCAATCTCGAGAATTTTTGGGTAGTAGGAGTTTCCTATAATTCGCACCGTTACCTCGTTAGTATCGGGTCCATATCTGTGTGGCGGATCAATATCCGGTGTTCCAGCCCTGAAAGGAGACATTATCCGGTTTGCATCCTCCATCAGTTCTGCCAGTTCATCTTCTGAATAGAGAGGGCCCGCTGCCTCTACCCTCTTAGGTGTATCGGCGTTGCGGTCGGCCACCAGAAGGCCTATAGCCCCCCTGCTGGTTGATCCCACGGCGTGCGACAGCATAGTATAAGACCCTTCATCCGGTGGAATGCGAAACTCAATTACAAAAGTATCAGATGGCCCAGCGGTTACCGTTTGGCCGCCCTTAAGAACATTCTCCGGGTGTCCCTGCCAATAGGCATAATCCCAAATAATTCCCACAATGTGAAAGGTAGAGAGCAGGTTTGGACCTACATTCATGAAATTGATTCGGACATAATCGCCCGGTTTAGCGGTAATAGGCTCTTTTACGTATTTAAAGATCTCGCCGTTGAACGTCACATAGGTGGGGTTTCCTTCCACAGCATCTTTTCCGCTGGCGTACCATTCGTGCTGAATCAGATCGATTTCAATATCCGGGCCGTGGCCCAGCTCCTCTTCAAGCCTGAACTTCTGATCCTTAGGTTCAACGATAATCATTCCATACTGGCCGAACATCACGTGCATGGGTATAGCATGTCCGCCCGGGGCACAGTGATATAAATATACACCTGGAATAGTAGCTTTAAATTTTATTGACTTTGACTGGCCTGCGGGGATTTGGCCCAGGTATTTCGATGTCTGGGTATAGGCTGCATGGATTGAAGCTCCGTGAGGGATGCTGCCATTATTTTGAACAATCACCTCAACAATATCTCCTTCGGTCACCCGAATAGTCGGCCCCGGCACAGATCGATTCGTACGAAACCCATCGTACACAACACCGTTGCCAAGATAAGCCAACCCCTCATCCAGCTCGATTGTGTAACTGACATCCGCCTCCACATCCTGATCCACATAGCCGGTTGCCGGTATGGAGAGATTTGCATCCCTTTCTATGATTTCAATAAAATCATAATCTTGTGATGCAGTCGCCTGATTGCCTCTGAAAAGGTGACTGGTTGCCTCGTCAAAGTCGAGCGGAAGATGCTTCTGAGCCTCCATTGCCGCCATCAGCTCCTTGCCGATAAGAGTGCCGCTCATATCCTCTTCAATCTGTTTTTTATAGAGCGCATTACACGCCGGACACGCAAATGCCGTCTCCACTACTGCAATCAGCGAGATTGCAAACAGAAGTCCCATAATCACTCCTGCTGAACATGCCTTTCTGATATATTGATTTCGATTTTTCATCGCTTACTCCAATCTTTAGTTGTCTGTTAAAAGCCTTTTATATTTTTGGGAGCAATACAAAACATTATTCTCCCCCTTCACTTGAAGTTAAGTTATGGTATTATTTATTAAAGATAAAATACTCTTTTATATTTATATAAGGCTCACAAAAGATTCTTCCATTAAGATTGAAAGAACGATTAGCCATGCATGTACAAAATCGGACCGGTAATTCTAAAAATTAGAATCACCAACTTTCTACCAGAATGAATCAAACAAAAAAAATAACAGATCTGCCGGCTGCCCGAATCGGAGATATCGTAGCCGACAACTATCACACAGCCGGCGTTTTAAAGGAATTTGCGATAGATTTTTGTTGCGGTGGCGGTATTTTACTCGAAAAAGCGTGTATTAAAATGAATCTTAATGTTAACGACGTACTGTAGAAACTCAGTCAGCTAGAGAGATCAAACCCTGGCGATGAAGAAAACTACAACGTCTGGGAGCCCGGTGTTTTAAATAGACCATATTGAGAAAACTCATCATCGATTTGTGCGGTTCAAAACTCCGGAAATAACGGCACATGCTGCAAATTGGCAAAGGTTCACGGAGAACGGTATCCTGAGAATATTGAGATCTACGAGAAGTTCTTGACGCTGTCGTATAATCTAATAGATCATCTTGAATCAGAAGAGGAGAGCGTATTTCCGATGATCCTGAAGATCTATGAGTACCGCATGCACGGAGAAAAAATCTCAGAGGATTTGATTAAATCTTTGCATAAAGAGCTGTATCAAATGGAGAAAGAGCATGAAGGCGCGGGAAACATCATGAGAGAGATTCGTAAGCTGACCAACAATTTTAAGCCACCGGCAGACGCCTGCAGAACATGGCAGGTTCCCAATCGAAACCTTGCCGGATTTGAGGAGGATCTGCACAAACACGTTCATTTGGAGAATAATATCCTGTTCAAAAAGGCCGAAACACACGTTGGCTGAAGGTTTCTGAAACAGACAAAATCTGAGTTCGACTCTTAAATTGCAGCCTCAAAAGTCCACCTCTCCCGAAGTTATTGACACATGGCACTTAACTGAATTGTGTCTTTTGTCTTCGTTAAGCCAAATGGCTTAATGAAAGGGATGGTATTATGAAAAGAGGACACCCTGAGATGTTATCTTATATAGCATTC
>CAZXYQ010000033.1:0-24651 GCA_964644975.1 uncultured Rhodohalobacter sp. | reverse complement strand
TAGGGGAGACTTGATACCGAATAAATAAAATATATTATTAATCGAACTCAGGTTACTACTGTATCAGTTCCAAATCGCAATTTGAAGTTAGCAATCCCAAAGCCAGGAAATATTCAGGCAGCTGAACGGGGGTTTTTAGTCGTAAACCGTAAACGGTTGCCTTTTTAAAAGTTATTCTGATGGCTTTGAGTACTGAGTTTTTTGCAATAACCTCCTAAATTGTCTCTAAACCAGCAGTATTCTCACAATTTTACCCCCGTTTATCTTTCACGAAAATTGCTTTGGATTGGCCTTCGCCTACAGATCTCTCTTCAATCTCAAATAGCTTCATCGCTTTAACAAGTTCGCCCAGTTTCTGAAAGCCATAGTTTCTGGGGTCAAAACCGGGAGACTGTTTTGCTATGTAGCTGCCAACCGGTGCAAGGTGGGCCCAGCCGCTTTCATCGGAGGCGGCTTCAATTGCATTTCTTACGAGATTTACAAGTTTGGTGTCCTGCTTCAACTCGTTAATCGGCTGTCTCTTTTTACTTGATTTCTCGTCCGGATCATCTCTGAGAACCTCTGTATAGATAAATTTGTCGCATGCAGCCACAAAAGGATCTGGTGTTTTCTTTTCGCCAAACCCATATACCGTTAGACCAGATTCACGTATACGGGCCGCGAGTTTGGTGAAATCGCTGTCGCTGCTCACCAGGCAGAACCCATCAAAGCGCCCGGTGTAGAGAAGGTCCATGGCATCGATGATGAGTGCGCTGTCGGTAGCATTTTTTCCTTTGGTATATCCAAACTGCTGGATTGGCTGTATGGAGTGCTGAAGTAGTATATCTTTCCACCCGCGCAGCTGCGGGAGCGTCCAGTCGCCATAAATTCGTTTAACGCTGGCCGTTCCGTACTTAGCAATTTCTGCTAAAAGGTTTTCTGTGATTGTGGGCTGTGCGTTATCCGCATCAATTAAAATGGCGAGGTTAGAAGTAGATCTTGAATCCATCTGATCGATTTTGATAATGATTAGTAAATTATTTTTTGGTAAAACATTAAAACAGAAGCAGATACCGCACGCAGAAACTCACGTTTTGAACTAAATACTGAAATATTAGCCGCAGAAAAACGGATTGGAACTATAATCTGCTTTTGAAAGGCTATAAATGCTGATAGGTCCACCATTCAATGTATTAACTATTTAGAAGCAAAGTTGAAAAATACCCCAATCATTTTGTATTTATATAATATGATTCTTATTCACGTACTTATATTCGTGATATGAATGGTAAAATCGGTATTTTGAAATTATGTATTTGGCTAACAGCCAAAATAATAACAACTCGCAATAAAGATAGGAGTATTGTTTATGCCTAAATGTGAACTTTATAAAGATGTGAAAGGTGAATGGCGCTGGAGGAGAACGAAGAAAAATGGCGATATTGAAGCGTTTTCCAAGCAGGGATTTGAAGATGAAGAAGAGTGCAAGAAGAATGGAAAAGAAGAAGGAAACTGCACTAGCTTCCGAAAAGGAGCTTTTCATTAGCAACAACTTCTTCGAATCTGGTTTTGAATTCAGAAAGTCGATATCGCCTTTTTGATTTCTCTCCCGGATACCTCTCGGAGAGGGGTATCCTCTAGTTTTATTAGGTATTGTTTGAAAGAACCCATATATTGAAAGTGTTAATTATAATCCCACCTACGGTACGGTAATTTTTTTGGAAACGACATGGTAACGCCCTTCTTTTCATTAGATGAACACTTAGGTGTATAAATTCTATATATATTATTATGAGTAAGCAACAAGGTAAAGTAAAATGGTTCGACGCTGAAAAAGGTTTTGGTTTTATTCAACCAGACGAAGGCGGAAAAGACATTTTTGTACACAGAAATAACATCGAAAACTTAGGCTTTCAAGAAGGACTTGAAGATGGCGAAGCAGTTGAGTTTAATGTAGAGGAAACTCCAAAAGGACTCAGCGCAACGGATGTAATAAGCCTGATTTACGAATAGGCACCACATTTTTTAATGTGTTTCAAAAAGCCCGTGTTTTTAAGTAAACACGGGCTTTTTTGTGTTTTATATATTGGCCCTGTACTGAATAAACTGGCGCAGAATCGTCTTGCTCAACATCCATGCTTCAAGCCTGTCTGCAGAATTACCCTTCCAGATACGCTTTTGTAATTGCCGCAAACTGTGCAGGCTGATCCAGAAAAGCGTAGTGTCCCGCATGATCTATCTCAATCAAAGTACTGTTTTGAATACCTTTTTCGAGTCTCTTGCCCTGTTCGAGGGGTGTCGCAGCATCATCTTTTCCCCATAACAGTAATATCTCATCGTCGATATTGTGTAGCTCATCATCAAAAAATTCAGTTACAGACTTCACAAACGTTTCCCGCATCACGCCCGATAGTTTTCGGTAATCAGACGACCCAAGAGATTTCCATAGGGCTGTACTGCGAAGCCGGTTCGTCAAGGCTTCGCGTTTTGAGGGTATCGCAAGCTTAATCGGTGCCTTTAGAATGGCTGCTGCAATGCGTTTAGCGTGGTACGTGACCGAGCGCCGTGGTTTCAATCCGGCTCCACCGGTGATAATCATCTTATCTATTGAAACTGTGCGTTGTGACCGGATTAAAATTTTCAGGAGAATTCGTCCGCCAAAAGAGTGAACAAGAAAATCGACTTGTGTGTCGGGAAACTGTTTATTTATAAATTCGCAAACCAAATCGGCGTAGTCTCCTATAGACCACGCAGCAGGTGGCTCGGGTGATTTTCCAAATCCCGGCAGATCAAGAATAATACAGTTTCGCACAGCGGCCAGTCTATCAGCAATGGGCTTCATAACATCTCCGCTGCTTCCCCAGCCGTGAAGAATTATCAGCGGTTTGCCTTCTCCTTTTTGATACCAGGATAGTGTGGAGCCTTTGTGCGTGAATGTGTGCAAATTAAATTTCATCAATTTTGTAAGGGATGTTCGGTTTGCGGATCATAAAAGTAAGCATGAACCATAAAGGAGAAAACTATGAAACGGAAATTATTTTTTTGGATTGATAAACTTCACATCCGAAGAAGCGAGCGAATTGTACTCTCAGTCACGATGTTAATAACAATCATATTAACCGCATTGGTAACATTTGTGGATCTATCTCCATCACCGGATGATTACGACTACTCAGAACTGGAACAGGTGTTCCATGAGCGATCAGCGGTTCAGCAGGCAGGCCACGATGCGATTATGGCACGATATACGCCAATAACACCTGAACAGCTGGTATCAAATGAGTCTGATATAGACAATGACGTAAAAACCTATAAAAAAACGGAACCTGAACACGCAACTGCCGATACAATTCGTATCAATATAAACAAAGCCGAGGCCGAAGAACTTCAGAAATTACCGGGAATCGGGCCTGCATATGCCCTGAGGATTATTGAGTGGCGCGATAAAAATGGTGATTTCGAATCTGCAGACCAGCTTCTTGAAGTCAGAGGCATTGGGCCCGCCCGTCTCGAAAATATCAGAAGCCTCGTTGTGCTGTAGATCTATCCGGGCTATGACCGGTTTCCGAAAACCACCGTCTTTCACTATTTTCATACTCACTTCTGGTGTTTTATTCAGCAGAACTAAATCCAACAGAGCAGATGCCAAATCAAATTTTATGGGCTGACGATGAAATCGATCAGCTGAAGTCTCACATTATATTTCTAAAAAATAAAGGGTTCGAAATTACGCCCGTAACAAACGGTGAAGATGCTGTTTCAATGATCAGGGAAAAGGTGTTCGACCTGGTTTTCCTTGATGAGCAGATGCCTGGAATGGACGGTTTGGCAACACTGGAGAAGATTCAGAATCTGCAGCCCTCAATGCCTGTCATAATGATAACGAAGAGCGAGGAAGAGTCGATCATGGAGGACGCTATCGGCAGTAAAATTGCGGACTACCTGATAAAGCCTGTTAATCCGAATCAAATTCTGCTCTCTATTAAGCGCACTCTGGATAAGAAAAGGATAGAAAATGAGAAATCGGCTCAATCGTACCTGAAAAACTTCAATGAGCTTTCATCGCGTTTTAATGAACAGACCAACTGGAAAGGCTGGATTGAGATCTATCGTACGCTTACACATTGGGAGATGAACCTCGAGAACAGTGATGAGGGGCTTCAGCAGGTGTTACAGGATCAGTTTCAGCAGGCAAATCAGGCATTTGGGAAATTTATTGAGCTGGAATATAAAACGTGGCTTACTAAAGAATCGGATGATCGTCCGCTTCTCAGCCCGGACCTGCTGAAGGAAAAGGTTTTTCCAAAGTTGTCGAACGACGAAACGGTTGTGTTTTTTCTTATTGACTGCATGCGCTACGATCAGTGGGTACTGTTTGAGCGAATACTGACCGAGTATTTTTCAATCGAAACTGATTTTTATTACTCCATACTCCCAACTGCTACACCATACTCAAGAAACTCAATATTTTCGGGCCTTTATCCATTGGAGATAAAAAACCGCCATCCCCAGCTGTGGGGTACAGGGCAGGATGAAAGCTCACTAAACCAGCATGAGGAAGAGCTTCTCGAAAAATATCTGGCCCGAAATCATCTTGCACGGCCTTTTAAATATGAAAAGGTAGTGCGTCCTGAAGATGGCAATCGAATTGCAGATAAGATGTCGAACTATACACAGGCATCACTCTCTACGATTGTCTACAACTTTGTGGATACGCTGGTTCACAGCCGGTCCGATTCTGATGTATTAAAGCAGTTATCGCCTGACGTACCTGCATTCAGATCGCTCACAGAATCATGGTTTCAGCATTCCTCGCTTTTGCAAATGTTTAAGGAGCTGGCTGAAGAGGATGTTACGGTGGTTGTATCGACCGATCACGGCGCTGTGCGTTCTATGCGCGATACGAAAGTTTTTGGGGATCGGGATGCAGCTACCAATCTGCGATATAAATATGGCCGGAACCTGAAAGCGGAAGAGAATGCCGCGATTTTTATTGATAAACCGGAAGAGTATCAGTTGCCGGTGCCCCGTTCCGCAAACTCGTTTATCATCGCTAAAGAAGATTATTATTTTGTCTATCCTACAAACTATCATAAGTTTCAGAACTTGTATAAGGATACATTTCAGCACGGCGGGGCCTCCATGGAGGAGATGATTTTGCCCGTTGCAACGTTAAAGCCACGCTCCTGATTAATGGAAGTGCTGATATGTAAAAATGAGCAGGAGACGATGTCTGCTGCAAGAAAGGTTGGCGAAGGGGTTTCTAAAGGAGATATGATCTGCCTGAAGGGGGAACTCGGTGCCGGAAAAACTCATTTTGTGAAGGGATTCGTGAAAGCTTTCGGAATAGATTCTGACGCTGTATCGAGTCCTACGTTTTCAATAATTAATGAGTACTACGGCTCTATTCCCGTCTATCATTTCGACTTCTACAGGATTGAACGTCCGGAAGAAGCACTTGAAATAGGCGCAGAAGAATATTTTTATGGAGATGGCGTTTCCATCATCGAATGGCCGGAGCGCATTAAATCCATTTTACCCGCAAAGGTTAAGTGGGTAGAAATCAAAACGATAAACAACACAACGCGCCAAATTTCTATTATTGATTAGTTTTGATGCTGAACTAAATTCTGATGTCTACAAAAAAGCGACGACTTTCATACAGACTAGACCTTTTGCCGGTAATTCTTCCCTATCACAGGCGGGCAACGAACATCATACAGCTGGGCGACTTGGTGTACTACGGGCCGTCGCCCGAATACTATGGTATCGGAGAAGTTGTGGATATAAGCGATAATTACAGTATTGTGGACTTCAGAGGTACCGGACTGCTGGGAATACAGAAAGATGTGTTTGCCAATAAATATATTATTCCGATCCATAAACTGAATCTTGGCAATATCCTGAAATCTACCTGATTTTTTTGCTCTATTCATTTTATGTGATTAGTGCTAAATCAAGTTACTTTAAGAAGATCAATTGCCCGGTACTTTTTGCTGTCCCCGAAAACAAAAACATCGGGGCAGGCGGCAAGTAACAAAAACTACCGAACTGTGCCACTGTTCATTCGGAAGTTTCCCTATGCTATTAGATGTGAACACCCCTCACGTGTTTCGCTGAACGCTCACACGATCTCCCCTCCCCCGGAAATAAACATCCGGGACCAGATAGGCACTGGCAGGGGAGATTCCAAAGGTCCATAACGTTCAACGTTTGTAATAGAAGATCGATCCGCCCATCTTTTGAACGCGAAGCGATATGCTATCCCTAACCACCTCGTTCACAATTCCAATGCCGGATGGTTTTGAGTTTAAAAGCATTCTTATTCATTGGATAAATGGGACTTCCTGAATGCCTTATTCCTCAGTATAATTTTCGTAGGAACTGAGAAATTCTTGAATCTGCATCTATTGTTACCGAACGTGCGTTGCAAAGTCCCTGATAGGGACGATAGATATAATAGCCTCCCGGTTTCAGCCGGGGGTTTGGAATGCGAGTGCTGGACATCCATCGGGCTGAATATTGTGAAAGGCAAATTACAATGTCCGATGGTAGTTCACGGATGTGTATAAGCGCTCAATCCCACATCTTCAAATCTTATCTTGGTTATCCTGAAATAAATGCAATTGAAGAATGGAGTGTCGATTTTAGTTTTCGGCTATAAAGCGGTATCTAGATCTCTCAGGATAGATCCTAAGTAAATTTGGAAAATAAATCGTTTTCTCAATTAAGTTGTTACATCCAAACAAATTAACATAAGTCCATCACTTCTAAGACTCACGAATTTTTTTCTGAATGCCGTTCTTTGCCCGCTATCCAAATGATGACCGCTAAAATCAACCCCGGATAGAACGGCTCAATACCATAAAACAGATATCCCTGATCGTCTGCCGGGTAAAGAGTACCGAGAGTTAGCCAGATCAAAGAGATGAGGATAGGAACGACGATTGCCGGAATTACAAACGACATTTTAAGCTGAAATGATCTTAAATAAATCCCTAAAACAGGAATCAGCAGGCCGGGAATACAGACAGAACCGATAACATACCAGAGATCGATGACGCTTGGATAAATGATAGTGAGAAGGATTCCAATTACGGCTGAGGCCAGGATGCCGGCGCGCGTAAGCTTATTTGGTTCAACGTTTGGCAGATACTTTTTTAAGTAGTCGCGGCCAAGAGTCTGTCCCGAGATGAACAGGTAGCTGTCGAGGGTTGACATGATGGTGGCAAGCAGCGTCACAAAGAAGAGTCCTTTAAGGCCAATTGGCAGCAGCTGATCCGCTAATATAGGGTAGGAGAGTATCGGATTCTCAAGGCCTCCCCCGAGAATTACAAATGCATAGAGTCCCGTAAAAGCGGTTAAAAAGTCGAAAACGGTCCAGAATCCAATGGATATGAAAATACCATTTCTCGCAGTTTTTGGGGATTCTGCTGCGGCAGCTCGCTGATGGAAGCTGGGATCAACAAAGGTCCAGAGTGCAATAAAAAACCAGACGATGATGTACTGCCAGTTGAATCCGCCCGTGATATCTTTATGCAGGTCAGGAAGTTCGGAAAATAAGATACCAAAACCGCCAAATTCCGCTACTGCAAAAAGGAGAAGCATCACAAAGCCGCCGAACATCAGGATGATCTGTAAAATGTCAGTACGGATAACGGCTCCAAATCCGCCAATTGTGATATACAGAACTGAAAACAGGGCAACAAGCGAGGCGTAGAAAAGATAGGGTACATCACCTCCAATCATAAACTGAAAGAGCACTCCCAGCATTAAAATATAGGGAGCTGGACTCACCAGGATAAATATCGGCAGAGCGCTGATCCGTCCCGCCAGTGGACTGTAGCGGTTAGCAAGTGCTTCAGGAATAGTTAGCGCTTTGTTGAGCCGGATTTTGCCGGCAAGGAGAACGGCAAACAGAGCTGAAAACAGGTAAAACGGCACGCCGAAAATGAGCCACTGAGCAATGCCAAACTGATAGCTAAATTCACCGACGCCCAGGATCCCACCATACCACGTAGATACCAGTGTAGCGACAAATGCCGGAATGGTTACTTTGCGGCCGCTAAGCAAGAAGTCTTCTTCAGACTCCGACTGCCAGCCATTTTTCCAGCTTATCCATATCAGAAAAAGAAAATAAACCAGTATTATAATCCAGTCTGCGGTAAAGAGTGTTGCCGACAAAACAGTTAATTTTTGGAATGATTAATAAAAAGAAGAAGGTCGCCTGACTCAAACGTAATCTCCACTGACGGTTTTATGGTTTCGTTAGACGAGCCGTCCAGAACACCATTTTCGAGCGTACCATTTATTAGTTTATATTTTAATCCGTTGGTATTAATGCCCGTTACTCTGCCTGATAAGGGAAAGAGGGAAACAGAGGTTTCGACTGGCAGAGTTTCAGTATGGGGAGATGTAATCAGCTTTATGTCGCAAAATTTGTCTCTGTATAGCAGCTGGTTAAACTGATGATTGAACCGTTTCATAACCGACAAGTTTTTTACAGTGTGATCAACACGCCGCCCGGTAGCGCCAAATACAGTTACAGAAGTGATGTTTGCGTTTATTGCATGCGTCAATGCCTTTTCAAGATCGTTACTGTTCTGATCTGCAATTTTTATGACCGTAAAGGACGAGCCTGTTTGATTAGAGAAACTATCGAGGTCGCCGATAATAAGGTCCGGCATTATATTAAAGTCCAGTGCAGTATTACCGCCCCCGTCTGCAGCAATGAACAGATCGGAATATAACAGCGCCGACTCAAGCTGAAACTTGTACGGAGGCTCTCCGTTACATAATATGATTGCACTTTTACAGCCAATTTCCATAAACGCTGTTCGTTAAAGTGGTATTAATGTGTGTTTGAAAAATTAATTTGATTCCTACTGATGGAACCATCATTTTAAAAGGCTATTTTTCACGTTAAGGATAAAGAATTTATGTTTAAAGAGTTCATCGAAATCGTAAAGAAGTATAGCAGGGTAGGTGTTTTTTCACATATCCGCCCCGACGGAGACTGCATAGGTTCTCAGGTTGCATTAAGTTTGTGGCTTAAAAAGAATGGTGTAGACGTCATCGCCTTTAATGACGATGATATTGCGGAGAATCTTATTTGGCTTACCAATTATTTCCCCGTGCACAAAGCAACGAAAGAGCTCACAAATCAATGCGATCTTTTTATTGTGGTGGATGGAAATGCACCGCACCGGTTTGGTTCTTACGAAACCTGGCAGAAAAAAAAGAGACGTCCGGTTCTGATGATTGACCATCATCCCAATCCCGAAGATGAATTTGATCATGCTATATCTGTGGATGACGCATCCTCAACCTGCGAGCTAATCTACAATTTGTATAAAGAGCACGATGCTGACCAGATTGATGAGGATGTGGCAAAAGCGCTATACACAGGCCTCATTACGGATACAGGATCTCTGCAGTACGACAGTGTGAAACCGGAAACGATGGAGGCTGCGGCCGAGCTTCTGCGCAGGGGTGAGTTTAAGCCCAACCTGGTGGCTGAACGTGTTTTTTCTAATCAGACACTCCCTCAGCTTCAGTTACTGAGTTTGTCGCTGAGTACAATCGAGCTTTTTGAAAACAATCAGATTGCGGTGATGACCGTTACAAAAGAGATGCTTGATAAAACAGGCACAACAAATTCAGATACCGGTGGTTTTGTGAGCTACCCACTCAGCATTACAGGTATCAAAGCAGCCGTGCTGCTTAAGGACCTGGATGATGACGGCGTTAAAATGAGTTTACGATCAAAAAGTGATGTAGACGTAAATCTCTGGGCGCGCGAACTGGGTGGCGGCGGCCATAAAAAAGCAGCCGGAGCTTGGCACCCGGGCCCTCTCGGAAAAGCGATCAGGGAAACCGTACAGATCGGGTCTAAACAGATTCAAAAACTGGAACTTGAAGAACAAAGCACAATATAAAATACTGCTTATCATCGCAGCTTTTTTGATGGTTCAGTGCGGAGGTAATACCGGAGAACCGGAACCATTCTCAGCGGCACTGATTGAAAATAATGATTCACTGTACGGAAATTCACAAAGTAGTGCGGTGGGAAACGATCAGAGACTTTATGACAGCCGCGTCAATGCAATAACAGAAGCCGTTGAAAAAGCGAGCAGTTCAATTGTTAGTATTGTGGTGTCGGCAGCTGTTGAAACACCGGCAATGCCAAGAGATGAACTTTTCAGGCACTTCTTTGGGGATCGGTTTCAGCGCGAAAATACAAGAATGGGATCTGGTTTTATCATCAGTGATGACGGGCTGGTGGTTACAAATCAGCACGTTGTTGGAAAGAATCCGTCAGAAATAACCATCTCAACCACGTATGGCAATACCTACATTGCCGAGCTAATCGGAAGTGACGAACTAACCGATATTGCACTGCTCAAAATTAAATCAGATGAACCGTTCCCGTTTATCGAACTCAGCGATTCTGATGATGTTCGGGTAGGTGAGTGGGCTATTGCGCTCGGCAATCCCTTTGGCCTGTTTGATGACGGTAAGCCAACGGTAACGGTTGGCGTTGTGAGCGCACTGAACAGAGATTTTCGGCCTGATCCATCGAACCCGAGAGTGTACCTCGATATGATTCAGACCGACGCATCTATCAATAGCGGCAATTCGGGCGGACCGCTGCTGAACAGTAACGGAGATGTGATAGGCATTAACACGTTTATCTATACAGGAGGTACAGGTGCCGGTTTTGTAGGACTTAGTTTTGCAATTCCGAGCAATCGAATAGACAGGATCATATCGCAGCTGCTTACGAGCGGCAGTGTAATGCTGGACTACAATCCCGGTATGCAGTTTACAAGTATGACGGAACAGCTGGTCTATCGATACCGGCTGCCGTTTGTACAGGGGCTGCTCGTTACGGAAGTAAATAGAGACGGGCCTGCGTATGAATGTGGAATTATGCCGGGAGATATCATTCTCAGAATTGGCGGCGAGCGCGTAGTTGGCGAAATGCACGCATGGGCACTATTACGCGAATATAGTGAGGGCGACGAAATGAATATTGAGCTCCTGCGAGAAAACAATCGATATCAAACCGATATGATGCTGAGAAAAAAAGTTTCTGCTGATCAGTCTGAATAAAAGCAAAAAGCCACATCCAATAGTTAAATTGAATGTGGCTTTTGCCTCTTGATCTCTCAACTTAAAATTTCTTTTAAGCCCCCTGGATGATTTTTTCTTTCTTAATCAATAGTCACCCGTATGATCCAAAAAATGCCAATCCCTTACACTTTTTTTTTAATTATTTTTTAGAGTCGTAAAAACCTCGATATCGCCTATATATTTCCTATTTTTGACCTATGCTTGCACAAAAAGAGAATAAGACGACAACAGAATATTTACTGGAAGTACCGGACGGACAAAACTCCGATATTCGGCTCGACAAATACATTACCTCCTTCATCCAAAATGCAACCCGTAACAAGGTTCAAAATGCTATTAAAGATGGATACGTTTGGGTAAACGGCAAAACAGAGAAACCGTCTTACAGGATGCAGCCGGGAGATAAAATTGAAATACGACTGCCCAAACCCCCACCGCCTGATGCCGAACCGGAAAAGATGGATCTGGATATTGTCTATGAAGATGAAGAGATCATCGTTGTTAATAAATCGGTGGATATGGTGGTGCATCCTGCATTTGGAAACTGGTCGGGTACGCTTGTAAACGGGCTTCTCTATCACACCAAAGAAAATTTATCAAAAACGGATGAAGAGACACTGCGTCCGGGAATTGTTCACCGTCTCGATAAGAATACCAGCGGACTGCTGGTGGTTGCAAAAAACGATGTGGCCCATCAAAAGCTCTCTAAGCAGTTTGCAGAAAAAACGGCAAACCGTACATACTGGGCCATCGTATGGGGAGATCCGCCCGATACCGGTACGATTGTGGGAGATGTGGGGCGTTCTCCAAAAGACAGGAAGATTATGACCGTTCTGCCTGAGGGGAAGGGAAAAGATGCCGTAACTCACTTTGAGGTTATAGAGCGATTTGATCATCTGGCACTTTTAAAAGTAAATCTTGAAACAGGACGAACCCATCAAATTCGCGTGCACATGAAGCATGAAGGCTATTATGTATTTGGAGATACTACCTATGGCGGCGCGGTTGTTCGATACGGTCCGAATACCGGCAGCAGAAAGCAGATGTTTAAAAATCTGTTTTCAAAAATTACGGATCAATTGCTGCACGCAAAAACATTGGGAATTGTGCATCCCGGAACAGATGAGTATATGGAGTTCGACTCCGGGCTGCCGCCTGAATTCAGCCACGTGTTAGACACACTGAGAACAAATTGTGTACCAAAATAAACTTTAAATAATCGATTGATATGTCATCGAACAGTAAAAAAATTAATATTGAAGTAGATCTGGACAAGAAAAATATTCCAACGGATATAAAGTGGAATGCAACAGATCTGGATGGGTATGATGAAGCTTCCTGCCGTGCAATGTTGCTTGCGCTTTGGGATCACAATAGAAAAGATACGCTTCGCCTGGATCTCTGGACCCGGGATATGACCGTTGACGAGATGAAAATCTTTTTTCATCAAACCCTGGTTACCATGGCCGATACGCTCGAAAACTCTATTAATGATTCCCGAATTAGCGGTGATATGCGCGATTTTTGTGATTATTTTGCTGAAAAAATGGACATTAAGGAGAAGTAACGCCAGCTGAACCGTGAATAACTTTTAGATGTGAAAGTTTCTATATTCAGAATAGTCAGACCTACAAAACTATCAAATAGTACATTATGCAATATCTCGATTTTGAAAAACCAATTGCCGACCTTGAAGATAAAATTCAAGAGCTGCAGGATTTGTCGGTGGGCGATGGCGTACTTAAGCCGGAGATCGACAGGTTAAAGAAAAAAGCTGAACAGCTTCGGGAATCGATTTTTACAAACTTAACGCGTTGGCAGCGTGTACAGCTCGCCCGCCATCCCGAGCGACCGTATACGCTGGATTATATAGAGCGAATTACGGATGATTTCATAGAGCTGCACGGTGACCGCTACTACGGCGAGGATCACGCAATAGTGGGCGGTTTTGCCACAATTGGTGGAGAGTCCGTCATGCTCATCGGGCACCAGAAAGGAAGGGACACAAAGAGCCGACAGTACAGGAATTTTGGAATGGCCAACCCTGAGGGCTACAGAAAAGCCTACAGGCTGATGAAACTGGCCGAGAAATTCGACATCCCCGTAATAACACTCTTGGATACACCCGGCGCTTTTCCGGGGCTTGAGGCGGAAGAGAGAGGCCAGGCTGAAGCGATTGCCAAGAATCTGAAAATGATGGCTACGCTCGAAGTACCCATTTTGAGCATTGTGATTGGCGAAGGGGCCAGCGGCGGAGCAATCGGTATTGGTATGGGGAATGAAGTCTACATGATGGAGAATACATGGTACTCGGTGATCGCACCGGAATCTTGCTCCTCTATTCTTTGGAAAACGTGGGACTATAAAGAACAGGCAGCGGCGGCGTTAAAGCCAACGGCCAAAGACTTATTGGAAATGAAGGTTATCGACGGCATTATTCCGGAGCCTATTGGCGGTGCTCACAGAGACTATAAAAAGTCAGCGGAGGCGGTGAAAGAGTGCTGCCTGAAAAGCCTGAAGCGTTTGGGAAAACTGAAGAAAGATAAGCTGGTTGACCAGAGAATTGATAAGTATGCCGGAATGGGTGTTTGGGCAACTGCCGAAGCATAATATTCTTATGATCTCTTTTCCCGATAAAGAACCACTTTATAGCTACACCCACATTATGCGAAGCCGGTACGGTGAAACAGACCAGATGGGGTATGTCTATTACGGCAGATATCCGGAATTCTTTGAAGTGGCCAGAACTGAGATGATGCGCTCGGTAGGTTTATCATACAGGAAAATGGAGGAAGACGGCGTGATGCTTCCGGTCATATCCATGGAAATTGATTACAGGATGCCTGTCCATTACGATGAGGAGATGAGTGTTGAAGTAATGCTGTTCGATAAGCCGCTGGTGAAACTGCACACCTACTATTCTATCACTACCGAAAGAAGTGACTCTCCCCATGTAAGAGGCAGGGTTTCGCTATGCTTTGTAGACTCAAATTCCCGTAAGCCTGTAAAAGCACCCCGCATTCTGCTTGATAAACTGGAAAAGAGATGAAAATATCGCATCCGTATCTGTATCTGCTCGTATTGGCAGGAAGTCTGCTTGTACTTGCGGTATCGCTTGGTGAAATGCTTTGGGGTACAGCATCCGGTGCGTCTTCGCACTGGACGGAGCAGATGTTTTATGGATTATGCCATCAGCTGCCGGACAGAACGTACAGCAGCGGCGGTGCTATGATGGCAGTTAACACACGCTGCTTCGGTATCTTCGCCGGTATTGCAGCCGGGTGGATATTGATGCCGTTTCTTGCCAAATTAACGGTGGGCAACAGATGGCCGATTTTATTACTTTTATCAGCACTTATATTACAATTTACCGACTACGCAGGGAACATGTTTGAGCTATGGGAAAACACAAATCACTCAAGAGCAGTTTTGGGAAGCCTTTTGGGTATTGCAGTTCCGCTGTCACTATCAGACCTGTTCCATCAACACTAAATTAATGCAATAACGAGGTATTTTTATGGAAATGGATGACGAACAGTCCAAATCGACCGATAACCTGTCAATTAATGATTATTTGCCATCAGCCGGAATTGTGGGGGCAATTTTCAGCCTGGTGACGTTCGCTATAGGCCTGGCCATAGGTTACCAGCAGATAAGCGCAGAGCCATCGGGTTCACTGCTCTCGCCAACAATGCTTGGCGGTACATTGATCTGTTTAGTGTCTGCTCTTGGTGGTGTGGTTGCGGTGTGGCACTTCACTAAAGAAGTTACACCATTTATAAAATTGGGACAGGGAGCTGCTCTCGGTTTCATAACCGGCGCAGTTATTGTATTGCTTACAGCCGTGTTTAATGAGGTCTGGAATTTTATCGATCCTGATTACACAGAGAAACTTGTTGAATCAACTATAGCAAATGTTGAGGCGATGGATCTCCCTTCCGCCCAGAAAGATCAAATGATTGATGGGATGGCTGAATCGGTTAGGGCGCAACAATCTATTGGAGCGCAAGTTCTTTGGGGAATTCCTATGTATGGAATATTAAATCTCTTAACAGCCATGATCGGGGTCAAAATATTTGCCAAAAAAGAGGATCAGGAGACGTTTTAGCAGTTGGATAATCATCAGTTAGGTTCATCATTTATTAATCGTATAAACACCCCCTGGGTTGAACAGAAGGGATTCTCACACTGGGGTATGGCACTGCTGTGGCTCGTAATTGTTTTCTTGACATCGCAAGTTTTGGTTGCTTTAGTTGCATCAGGGGTGCTCTATTTTTCGGGAGCGGTCTCTACCGCCGAAGAACTTATGAATGCCATTGAAACCCGGATCGATATTCTGTTTATCGGTAATTCCGTTGGACAGATTGTTTGTTTTGGACTGGCAACATTTCTTGTGGTTTCACTCCACACGGCTACAGAAACGAAGCGTGAATTTTTGCGGCTTGGCTGGAAAAAAGATACGACTCTATATATGGGGTTAGCTGTACTGCTGATTCTTGTAATCCAGCCGACAGTGATGTTCCTTGGGTATTTAAACTCGCTGTTGCCGGTTCCTGAATTTATGGAGCAGATGCAGCAGAATCAGTATAGAATGTTCGAGGAATTTCTGAGAAGAGACGGTGTATTGCTGTTCGGCCTGTTTCACATCGCTTTGGTACCCGCATTTGCTGAAGAGATCCTCTTTCGGGGGTATATCCTCAGAGCGCTTGAAAAGAGTGGCGGAGTGATTTTAGCTGTTCTGTTTTCAAGTTTAATATTTGCACTTTTCCATCTGCAGCTTCCCAATATACTGCCGCTTGCAACGCTCGGTGCGGTAATGGGGTTATTAACATGGCTGAGCGGTTCCATTTGGCCGGCAGTACTTGCGCATTTTGTAAACAACGGGGCTGCTGTTGTAATGGGTACATATATGCCTGATCGGGCATTTGCAGATATGACTCCGGATGTACTCCCACCTATATGGATGCTTGCCTTAAGTATTGGTTTAACCGCAATAATGGTTAATATTATATATCGGAATTCAAATTATCAGATTAAGTCATGAGTTTCTTTAAAGGATCGAGTCCAAATAAGATCGATAACTGGGTGTGTGTGATGGAGCGTAACATCGAGTTTGAGGTAGAGATGGCAAAGAATTACCTTGCAAATCGAAGAATTCCATCTAACATTCTGAATAAACGCGATTCTGCACACAGCATTAATGTCGGTGAAATGTCGCTGATCTATCTTTATGTGCCAAAGGAGTTCGAAAAAAGAGCTCGAAAGGCACTCGCGGAATTACAAGACGAGATTGGTGATGACATTGGAAATATTGAGCCTTGAGTGAACTTACTAAACGTATTCTATTTGCGGTTCCGGCGGCCATAATTTTTGTATGGCTAGCATGGATGGGTGGAGCCTATTTTTTTTCAATAATGGCACTGCTTGCTGCCGGTACAATATGGGAGATCCATCGACTGATGAAAAACGCCGGTCTTCCGGGATACATAATTCTGAGTCTGTTTTTCGCCTCCCTTCTATGGACGCTTCAGTTTCTGCCGGTTTGGATGGTAGTGGTCGGAACTTTGGCGGCGGTACTGCCGGCGGTAACCCTGTTGTTTCCGGGAAAAAGAGAGTTCGGAAAGAAATGGGCCAGCACTCTTTTTTGCGCTTTTTACGCCCCGTTTGGTTATTTGGCAGCAGTTCATGTAAGAGAACTGGGACTGGGTACGGAGGGGTTTTGGCTCATCCTGGCACTCTTTTTTATGATATGGGGCAATGATGTATTTGCATATTTTGGGGGGAAGTCCTTTGGTAAACGAAAACTGGCTTCCAATGTAAGCCCAAATAAAACGTGGGAAGGGTTTGGTTTTGGGATTCTTGGAGCGCTTACCGGTGCACTTATTGCTTGGGGAGTGGCAGATGACTTTCCGATGACAATTGCACAGATTATACCCGCGGCCGCAATTGTTAGCGTTACAGGGCCTCTTGGAGATCTCACGGAAAGTAAACTCAAGCGAATGGCTAATATGAAAGATTCATCAGCCCTGCTTCCGGGACACGGCGGGCTTTTCGACAGATTTGATGCGATGATTTTAACAGCTCCATTCCTCTATTTCTATTTTACAATGTTTGTATAACCCGGATTTAATTTTTACCCGCAGTTAACAGAACCACCAACTTTCACTTAAGGAACATATGGACCCGAAAAAAAATATCTTAATTACCGGTGGTACAGGCTTTATAGGATCCTATTTGTGCGAGGAATTGATGAGAGAGGGACACTTCCTTACTCTCTTAACCCGATCTCCGGATAAATACAGTGAAGAGAGTTCTAAAAACCAGAAATATGTGAGCTGGGACAGCGACCTTGCTTCTGAGATGGAGAAAGCCGACGTGGTGATAAACCTTGCCGGAGAAAACCTTTTTGGAAAGAGGTGGACGCCCGACGTTAAAAAGCGTCTCTACAACAGCAGGATAAATCTGACTAAGACGTTAGTGGAAGCAATGGAGGCAGCCGAGTCACGTCCTGATCTGTTTATTTCGGGTTCAGCCGTGGGTATTTATGGCGATTCCGGTAATACGGTTCTGGATGAGGAATCGGGTAAAGGGGATGATTTTCTGGCTAAGATTTGTGTCGACTGGGAAACCGAAGCCGTGAAAGCAGAGGCTTTCGGAGTTCGTGTAGCTATTCCACGGATCGGTATTGTACTGGAGGATGACGGCGGCGTGATAGAGCAAATGAAGCTCCCGTTTTCTTTATTTGCAGGCGGACCTCTGGGTACAGGGAATCAATTTGTTCCGTGGGTTCACATGTATGATCTTTGTCAGGCGATAATATACCCACTAAATGAAGATTTGAGCGGCCCATACAACGCTTGCTCACCGAATCCGGAGACGATGAGTGACCTGGCCTCGGCGCTTGGGCGGGTCATGAGGCGACCTTCTTTTTTTAAGGTTCCCGAGTTTGCGCTGAAAATTGTACTAGGCGAGGCTGCAGCTCCGGTTTTGTCCAGTTTAAGAGTCCAGCCGAAGCGTCTGCAGAAAATGGGATTTCAGTTTGAGTTTGAAGACCTGGAGTACGCTCTTGCTGATATTTTATAAGGATTTCCGTTTACATTAAGTTGTGAAATTGAGTATCTTGAATTCTTGGGGCAAGTTCCATACAGCCAGCTCCCTGTGAACTCCGTCAGAGTCGGAAGGCAGCAGCGGTAGCAGGTCGTAGCGGCGTGATATGGGTCGCTTGCCCCTCTTTTTTATCTCTCCTTTTTTAAGATATCGAATCGCCAATTTATAATCGATGAAGATCTTGCTAATTCGATCCCCATCTGTCGGCTGATGAGTATCCCTAACCCGTCAACCCGCAGAAAAAGCGTGCAGACGCGCAGTAATTCAAAGCCCTCCATTAATCTGAAAATTCAGAATTGAATAGACTCACCCCAGCTTCTCCTCAATATCTTTTGCGATATGATCAGCGTGAATGCGAGTATTTTCAATAAAAAGACGGCTGGTATCCATCCCGCCGCAAACCACGCCTGCCACATACATTCCAGGACGGTTTGTTTCGAGGCTCTCGTCATTATAGACAGGCATTCTTACCTCATCATCGGTCAGCTCAATCTCAAGTTTGTTCATCAGACCGTAGTGAGGTTTGTAGCCGGTCATCGCCAGAACAAAGTCATTTTTTAGTGTCTTTAAGCCTTCAGGTGTTTTTATATCCACCTCGCGCTCCCGGATTTCAACCACTTCAGAGTTGAAGTACCCGGTGATGGAACCTTCTTTTATTCTGTTATCAATATCGGGCTTCACCCAGTATTTTATAGATTCCTTGAGGCCGTCGTTACGTACGAGAATCGAAACGTTGGCGTTGGCGCGGTAGGTTTCAAGGGCCGCGTCTGCCGCCGAATTTCCGCCCCCAACAATCAGCACATCCTGCCAGGCGTACCGGTGCGGTTCATCGTAGTAGTGAAGTACTTTAGAAAGATCTTCGCCGGGTACCCCCATTTTGTTTGCTTGTCCGTAAAATCCTGTAGCAACCACCACCTTATCGGCTTGATATGTGTCTTTGTCGGTAACAATGTTATAGTTGCCATCATCGCCGGTTACCGTCTCTACTGTTTCATAAAGCTTTACGTTCAGCTCATAATGCTCTGCCGTTCTTCGATAGTACTCCAGGGCCTCTTTTCGTGTGGGTTTGGGCCCGTGAGATATAAAAGGGATATCTCCAATTTCAAGACGGTCTGAGGTAGAGAAAAAAGTCATGTTCACCGGGTAGTTATAAATCGAATTGACGAGACATCCGCGATCAATAATAAATGATGGAATGCCTCTGTTTTTGAGCGCTATTGCTGTTGCCAGACCAATTGGGCCGGCTCCTATAATTGCTACCATAATTCGAATGTATCTAAATAAATTGTTTAACGATTAACCCGGAGTGTTTGCCAGGTTTTTACGTGCGTTAATTACCGGTTTGATATGCCGGTAGTGTGATAGTGATTAACAATTTTGACCGGTAATCATTCAGTTTGCAAGATACATAAGGTCACGGAGAACTGTTCTGACCGTTTGCTAAAAAATGGTTGAAATAATGGGTGATCGTTTGCTCAACCCACCCAGGCGGCAAACTCCAAAAACCTACATGCCCACCCCGATCAGTAAAAACTGTGTGCAGGAAAGGGTTGTCTCTGATCGACTGAACCGGGGTGTACTCAAAGGGACAGAGTGGATCCGCCTTGCTATGCAGTAACAGGCCGGGCGTTCTGATCTGGTCCATAAAAAAGGCGCTTGAGCAGCGGCTGTAATAGTCTTCAGCATCTATGAATCCGTGGATCGGAGCCGTTATTTGGTCATCAAATTCGAAAAGAGTTGAGCCTCGGAAACGGGGCAGGTCGTTGAACCGTCTGCGCTTAAGCTCGAGCTTCTTTTTTAGTGATCGGAGGAACCGATAATCATACACCCTGTTGAAGCCGCTTTGTAGATTAACCGAGCCCCTGTACAGATCATATGGAACGGACACGGCTGCAAAACTTCTGATCCTGCATCCGCTGTTATATCTCTTCAGGTAGTTTAACAACACGCTTCCGCCGAGAGAAAAACCTGCGGCAAGCTGAACAGAGCCGGGATACTTTTGCTCAAGCCATTGAGATACGGTGTCAAGATCTTCTGTTTCACCGGAGTGATAAAATCGGCGCTTCGAATTCAGCCCGCTTCCGCAACTTCTGAAATTGAGAGCCGCAACGGTGTGGCCGGTGTCATAAAGCTGCCTGGCCAGATTTTGAATATAGTATCGGCCGCTTGACCCCTCCAGGCCATGAAGCAATATTGATACGGGTGAATTTGGATGGTTTTCAAGAAGATCCAGCTCAAGCAGATCACCATCTGGTGTGTCGATTTGTGTCCTTTTGTAATTTACGTGCAGCGGCCGGGTTAATAGCGACGTGAAAATGGTGTGGGAATGTCCATTCAGGCACCATGGTGCCGGGTTAAATGGAGGCAGGACTTCTTTGATCGTGCTTTTCAAATTGAATAGTATGATTTAAAATTATGCAGATGAAAGATCTTGAAAATCGATCAATCATTCACATAAAATTGGATAGTCCGATCTCAAGCATTTATTTGTTAGTTTAAATGGTGACGATAAAGTTATTGCAAAATCAGCTAATTCTATCATATAAGCACTATGTCTGAAAATATATCAAAACAGTTTTCCCAGCGAATTGCTGCAATAGATCTTGGAACAAACTCTTTTCATGCGGTGATTGTGGATATCTTTCCAGACGGTAGTTTTCAAACGGTTGACAAATTGAAAGAGATGGTTTTACTGGCCGAGAAAGGATTTGACAATAAGCTATCGGAGCCTGCAATGCAGCGAGGTATTGATGCGCTACTTAAGATTAAGACCCTATGCGATCATCAAAAAGCTGAGTCTATTCTGGCCTATGCAACCAGTGCAATTCGTGAGGCTGAAAACGGTGGTGAATTGATCCAGCGAGCAATTGATGAAGTTGGCATCAAAATAAATGCCATTCCGGGACGGGTGGAGGCCGAGCTTATCGGACTTGCGGTTCAGCATGGAGTTAAGCTTCCCGAAAAGCCGGTTCTGATGGTTGATATTGGCGGCGGCAGCGTAGAGTTTATCATCGGGGATAAGGAGAAATTTTACCACCTTTCAAGTAAAAAACTTGGCGTTGCCCGAATGACGTCGGAATTTGTAGATACGGATCCAATCAGCAAAGAGGAGATCAAAGCACTTGAAGCACACTACGAGAAGCAGCTCAGAGATGTTGCTCAGTCATTTGCCACTCATCGCGCATCTGTAATGGTGGGTTCATCCGGAACGCTCGAAAATATTGGAATGATGATTGCCAAGCGGGAGAATCATCCACAAAATCTATCGGTGAACGAACTCGAATTTACAAATAAGCAGTTTCTTGCTCTGTATGACGAGCTCATCGGCATGAGTCGAAAGGAACGGGGCAAACTTTCTGAACTTGATGATAAGCGGATTGATCTGATAGCACCGGGCCTGGTTCTGGTGCGCTATATACTGAAAGCATTTGCAATTAAGAGAGTCAAAATATCGTCGCAGGCGCTGCGCGAGGGTATTATTTTGAGATATATCAAAAAAGAGATGAAGGAGCTGAAAGATCTGGCGCTGTATGACGACCCAAGGCGACGAAGTGTTATGGAGCTGGTGAACCGGTACGAATGGCATGAAATTCATTCGAAGCATGTGGCAGAACTTTCACTCCGGCTTTTTGATGAGTTCAGGGAATCACTCAACCTGACCCAGGCAGACAGGGAACTGCTTGAATTTGCTGCTTTTATGCACGATATCGGATACTTTATTTCACACAGAAAGCATCATAAGCACGCGCTCTACATTATACGGCACTCCGAACTGAGGGGGTTTAAAGAGATTGAAATTGAAATGATGGCAAATGTGGCGCGCTATCACAGGCGTTCTACACCAAAAATGCGGCATTCCTATTTTAAACGTCTTCCAAAACCGGAACAGAAGAGGGTTAAAAAAATGGCGGCCATTCTCCGGGTAGCCGATGGTTTAGACCGAAGCCATTTTCAGAACGTCAGGCAATTGGAGGCCGAGCCGGGTAAAAAGAAAACCGTTATTTACATAGATACGGAGGCTGATCCGCAGCTGGAAATTTGGGGCGCCATGAGGAAGAGAACGCTATTGGAAAAGGTACTCGAAAAGAAAATCGAAATTGTTAAAGACAGTTCCCGTTTTTTACGTGCTACTTCTGCTCAGCCTGTTTAGCCTTAATTTTTTGAATGTATTCGTACCTGGCTTTTATTCCGGCGCGGTTTCCGTAAAAAGCACCAAGCCAGGCAGAAAATGCAAGTACAACCGTAAGAATGAGTTCTGATCCTCCGGCCGATTCACTGATGACATAGATCCAGATTGCGGGGGGTAGAAAGATGATCAGGGCCAAAAGATAGTGCTTATTTGTGGGCTCAGGAACTTTCCGGATATATCGTTTGATAGCTGCGTAGGAAAGGTTCAAATAGATGAAACCAAAGGAGAGAAGCGCCACAAGACCAATCCATCCGGGGTCCTGCACGAATACTAAGAAGGGGTTTCCAGCTAAAATTATAGCCAAAGAAACCATAGCGGTCCAGGTGGCGTAAGCAAAAAAACGGGCACTGTCTTGCATAAAAAATTATTAAGTGGTGTTGATTACTTTGATTTAAAGATAACGCTCCGCGGCTCTATTTTCATCCTTTATTGGAATGGATCGACTGGCACAGTTCAACTAAAACTCCGTGGTTGTTTTTGGGATGAACAAACGCCACGAGTTTATTATCAGCTCCTTTTTTAGGTTTTTCATTGAGAATATTAAACCCTTCTTTACGGAGACGATTGAGCTCAGCGTGTATATCTTCAACTTCAAATGCAACGTGATGCATTCCCTCACCTTTTTTATCGATGAATTTTTGAATAACAGATGATGAATCTGTAGGGCCAAGAAGCTCTACTTTTGATTCACCTGTATGGAAAAATGCGGTTTCAACCTTTTCGCTGTCAACGATTTCAGTTTTTGTGCATTCCGTGTTTAAAATTTTTGAGTAGGTTTCAATAGCCAGTTTAAGGTCAGATACAGCAATTCCAATATGATCTATATGCATTGATTTATAACCCGATAATTATAGTTTGTAAAAATTCCGCAATGATAAGCTGCGCTTTGAAAAAGTACTGTTTGTGAAATCAAATCAAAAATCAAAGCAATAAAAAAAGCCACGCCGGAAGGGCGTGGCTTGATAAAAGTAAGACTTACAGATATTAGTTTTGATCCCAGAATACACGGTCGAGCATGGTTCTGGTAGGAACGTTATCCTGATTTCTCTGCAGCTCAGAGTCAGGGTATCGTACAAGGCGGATCATCTGACCACCAAGCGCTGAGTTAGCGGGCGACCGGAATCCTTCATAGCCATAGTCATACCGTCGCGCATCATTCCAGGCTTCGGGAATCAGGAACATCGCAACGTACTTTTCACGCATGATATCGTCAACAGTGAGGTTGCCGGCCCCAACAGAAACAGACGCTTCATTCCAGTAGTCATCGATCTCTCCTTCATCTACACCAAGTTTTTCCATATGTGCACGGATACCGGCTTCATAGGCCTGGTAGGCTCGGTTTGGGTTGGTGGCAAGTGCAGCTTCAGCTTCAATGAATTTCATTTCGGCATACGTTGCCATTAAAAGAGGTGCAGTTGGCCCGGATGCATAATATGTATCGAGCGCTAGAACTGAACGATCACCCTGTTCGGATGCCGCTCCTCGGCCTGCACCGTTTCGGGTTCCTACATAACCACCATCTTCAATTTCAGCAGTAATGAAGTCGATTCTCGGGTCGAGGACGCCGAACGTTTCACCATTGAGCTGATCGACGAGCTGATCAGATAGCCATCCGCCAAGGAGCAAATTTGAGTTGTTCAGCGCGAGCCTGTACCATGGATTTTGAGTGGTCGTTCCCTCATCGAAATAGGTAAGCTGAAAATCCTCATCATTACTTGCAAACGAGTTTTCTACAGCGCTCAAAACGGCATTTCTGTCGTAGCTATTCAGCTTGCTAAAGTGGTTGAGATAGCGAGCTTGCAGGGCATAGGCAGTACGTGTCCATGCGGTACGATCTCCGCCATAGATGAAATCGTCATTACCAGGTGAAGCTGCCGATTCTGTAGCCTGAAGCTCAGTCAACGCTTCTCTCAGCATGGTAAAGATTACATCGTAAACATCTGAAGAGGAATCGTATCGCGGCTGAAGAATGTCATCAGAGAACCCTTCGGAAAATGGAACGTCACCAAACATACTGACGAGTAATCCAAGGTTGTAGGCGGTCATCACTTTGGCAACACCGGAGTAGTGCGGAGCGCCAAGTTCATTCGCCTGATCGATCAGGACCAACAGATCATCAATATTGAAATAGAGATTTGCCCACGTATTTCCATAAGATACACTTTCATGTATATCGGTTGAAGTAGCCTCATTAGGAGAAGCAAAATGCTGCACAAAGAACGAGGTTGTTGATGCAACCC
>CAZXYQ010000032.1:0-25980 GCA_964644975.1 uncultured Rhodohalobacter sp. | reverse complement strand
ATTAACTAATTCTAATATTAAATAAAAATAATATTTCTTTTCTAATGTAAATGGTGCAGGGTTCCCCGGCATTCGCCGTGACCGGCTCCGAGCCGAAGGCGATTCCCACGAAGTGCTCATTTTTTAAACGCGACAGCGAAAAGCCGCGAAATAATCGGGACCAGAAAAACACTGGCACCGGCAGGGTTCGGGGTGCCCCGGCAGGGTTCAGGTTTCTGAATACACCAATAACCAACCCCAACAATAAATAACTGCAAAGCTGACCATGCCTGGATTTTTGTCCTGATGGTGCGGTGTAGGCTAAGTCTATGAAAAAATCCGGGAGTGCTTAATCATTTACTTTGCGCGCGGTGAGAAGAGAAATCGCGGCATCTGGAATAAATTATATTTAGACGACTCGAAATGGTTTAACGGTAATGTTTTGAAAGATATATATAAACCTGTCTCTTAATATGATTTAGCGACATATAAAGGATTAGTTTAAGAATGGAGATGCGCCAATCTTCAGCTTGAATTAAAAAGTAAACTTTAATTTAAAGTTTGAAATATTTGTGCCGATAAGAACGTAACAGTGAACGTTTATTTCCGTTCTGATGCATTAATCGGAGTTAAATCGTATCGCAAATACACTTTGAAGTGAAAATAATCTGTTATCCGGCATATAAAATTCGGAATATGATTATGGAGGGAGTAGCAATTTTGCAGGCTGTTAACGCTAAATATGTAATGAGTTATTGCAGTTATTATTTTGATTTTATTTCACAAACAATAAGATAGTATTTGCAAAGTTTATATATAAACATGCGTTAAGTTTGCAGGAATTATTTATTTTATAGTATAAAATAATACATATGCAAAGTTGGTTTTTATACGGAGTGCATTTTTTACAATTAAAGTCTGAAAGATAACTAAGAAGAAGTCATGAATATCAAATTTGTAAAACGATCTCAAATTAATTCGAGTAAACGAAGATCATCTAAGTTTAAGCCGCTAATGGATGCCCTTGATAAACTGGAGCCGGGCGGACAGGCTGTTGAAGTAGCTTATTCGAACGATAAAAGCGTTAACTCTATGCGTACTGCGGTGTATCAGTACAATCAGGAGAATAACGTGAAGATTAAAAGCGGAAAAGACGCTTCGAATAAAAAAATCTATTTCTACCGCGAGAATTAGGCTTAGCGATCTAATATGAATGTAAAAAAGTCGCTCCTTAGCGGCTTTACTTCTGTTTACGATAAATCCTGAGCTCGATTCTCAAACATTATTAGAGTGCCTCAAAAGTCTCCTCCTTTACCCAACGGTTTAACTTTGGGGCAAGAAGGCCTCGTTTTTTGTACGCGTGAGCGAATTTAGAGGTGGTAGTTCCATGAGCATCCCGATGGGAAAAAGGATGAATCAGTCAATTTCCCCATTTCAGCCCTGATCAAAGTACCATAACCTCCCTTACCCCTCCTCTCGAGGAGAAACTCTTACTATTGATTCTTACATCGAACTTAGGTATAAAGTTACCTTATACCAGTAAATGCTTATCACACATTAAAAGCTTCACAATCAAGAGTACGGATTACGTTATTCGCAAGGTGGTTTTCGATGTAATATGTGAAGATGGAGTACAACCATCTACTTAACAAATTTCATATCCTTTAGATAAAAGCACAACCTCTTGCAGTTTGTGATCTGACACCCATTACCTAATCAAGAGATAACGGCACCAAATCTCCCCGGTGTACCCAAACAGATATCTATTAAATAAGACCCCTAATTTTTTTAGGTTCTACAAGAATTCCTGTAGAACCTTTTTTTATCATCAAGTTATGACGGCAACCGCTCAAACAGAAGTCCTTGTGAAATGGATAGCCGTACGGGCTCATCGATGTTTTTTCTGGTGATGGATGGCGTGGATAGAGCCACTGTCCAGCCGGCGGATGCTGAAATCTGGCTGATCAGCTGCGACGGCACCACTTGTCTTGGCTGACCCTCCATGTTAGCTACAAACGCAAGTTCTTTTCCCGATTTGGAATCGCGCCGATAGCCGTAATATATTACGGTCCCATTGATGGGCTCAACGTAGGAGAGCGAGTCATCACCGGTGAAGTTATTTATTAGCCATGGATTGTTTAACCTGAACTTTCTCACGTCCAGGTTGAAAGCGGCTTTTTTGCGGTTCACATACTGTGCGTGATTATCTACATTGCAATAGTTATTCATATCCCTCATCCAGGCGGTTGCGTACTCGTTGAGCTTCTCGGAATCCCAACTGCCCGGCACAATACTATTCTCGGAGCTGTTCAGCATCGATACTATAAAATCGATATCGTAATTTGTTCCTTTAACGAGGTTCGACAACAGCCCGGAAAATTTGCGAAGATCGTCCAGCGTCTCAAATTTCAGGCGTTTTAAATAGTTGAAAAAGCGGGACTGCCTGTACTCATTTTCGGTAACCTGCCAGTCTAAAAAATGAGTCTCTTCAGAGATTACTTTCAGTGCGTAAGCTGTGTCTGTATCGCGAATGAAGCTCCAGGGGGTGCTGCCCAGCGCCTGCAGGAACTCCATCGGCACACCGGGTAAAAAACCGTGCATTAACAGGGTTGTGGATGGATTATTATAGGCGTTATCCATGATCATCTTGAGCGAATTGCCAAGAAGCGTATTTACGTTAATCGGCTCAGGGTCAGCCTGGGTTCCGCGCCGCATGGTATCATGATTCGCATACCCCCCGATCCACTTTTCACCCAGAAGAAACATTTCGCGCAGACGCCACCATTTTGACACCCAGTAGGTATAATTGTAAGGCGTGTTGTAAGCAAAGATCATCGGAGCCCACTGAAATGCGTGTGGCTGATCTTTGGTGATCTCCCTGTAGGTTGAGGCGAGCTCCCAGTCATCGCGCGGCCACGGGCGTCCGTCTTCAAAAATCATCCACGGCCGGTAGCGCACTCCGGCAGCAGTCTGCGCTACGCTGCTCATTTCTGATAAGAATTCATCATCATGCAGTAGTTTTTCTTTCTGCTGATCGTAATATTTAAAATCCTGGGCTCCATCCACACGAACTCCGTCGAACCCGTAGTTGATTTTTCGGCGCTGCATCTCTAGAATCACAGAGCGCACCATCGGATGTTTGAAGCGTACATCCTGTCCGTACATGTTGGGACCGGTGAAATAGATATCGGGCAACAGCTCGAGCGCCATGTTATCGGCATGACCGTAAACCACGTCCAGAACCACTTTTATCGGTTTCGGAAAAGTATGAAGGGTCTCAATCAGCTCTATCAATTCATCCGGGCGTCCGGTAGAGAGAAGGGACGGGTTAATGGCAGCAGCTCCAAACAGTGTGATGTCATATCCCCAGTTTAAAACAGAAGGCCGCTTCAGGCGCACGGTAATCTCCTCGCCGTCTTCTGAAGGGTTGACAACAGGATCCCAGAACGCGTGATTTTCGGGGTGTTCAATCACGGGATCGATCGGCATGAGCTCGATAGCGTCAAAACCTGTAAGATTTATCTCATCTGGCGTAAGTTCGCTGCCGGACTCGATTTTGGAGGCGATCTGTTTATAGCGCTCTTTCAGTGAGTGAATTGTCCCTTCACGGGTAGCCGTTTGAACGTGAACTTCGAGCAGGTTAACGGATGGTGGAATTCTATAGTCCTGATCGGCATCAAGCGTGCTGGATAGCTCCCAGTAGTAGTCTGTATCTTTTCTGTTGTTGAGTGTCGTGTCGATATCGTACACCTCTGCAGGCGCAAATATGCCAAATGGAAGCGAAGCAGCCATCGGATCTCGGACGATTTTTTCCTGCCCCGATTTAAACCGAAGCTTTACCTGGTACAGCGCCCCAAATTGATCTTTGCTGCCAGCCGGAACACCCTCCATCACGGAGAGTGCAAACTGGTTGTTAAGGATCATGGGAAATGTCCGGTAATAAAACGTGGCATGCTGCTCCGGTTTTTCAAAATTGAGGTACCGGCTGGGGAGAAAAAGCTCGAGCTCTGCCGATACAGCCTGGTCGAATTCCGGGTTCCAGAACAGGAATTGAGTTGTGTTTCCGGCAACTTTAGCGCCTAGTTTTCCGGATAGTTCTTTGGCTCGCTTTAGCGAGATCGGTTGCTGAATAAGGGGTTTGATTTCGAAAGCCAACTCTTCTGTTTTGCCCCCGTTATAATTCATTGGTTGTGTCATGCTTTATGGGTTGAGCAAGTATCCGTTCGCTAATTCGGTATACTGTTGGGTTTGATTATTAATCCAGGCCTTATCACGGCCCAGCTCTTGTGCAAGGAGTTCTGCAACATCTTCAGCAATTTCAATACTTACCCTGGCGTCCAGCATGAGTCCGGTTTTATCGCGGAACATCTCTTCAAACTCTTTTTTAGCGGTTGAGTGAATTTGTCCTTTTTTATGGAAAAGAATATCGCGTGAGCTGGTGGTACCCTGATCGAAAGCCAGAATATATTCCATCTAGAGCTCCTTGGTTTATAATTTTCAGATGTTATACAGGTTATGGCAAAATATCCGGATGAAAAAGAGGCATAATGATGATATCCGGAATCAGGCAGCAGAAAACCGCTACCATGTGAGGATAATATAGGTGCTGAGATTCAGAAAATGAACTTTAATTCAATAAAATCAGGCCGCGGTAAAAATCTCAAGCTTCTGTATCTGCCACCTTTTCTTCCGGCAGATTCAGATCCCGGGACGCCCACGTTATGTAGCGCGATCTGATATGGGTAATTTTTTCGTCAAGATTGTCGAGTGTCCAGCCGGATGTATCAACGGGCGGGTGGATATGCGCGGTACAGCGACCTTTCCTCGTAAACATCGATCCGCCGTTGCTGAGGCCCTGATTGCCTTCAAAATAGATCGGCACTATTGGGTAGCCGAGGTCCATAGCTGTTCGAAAAGGTCCTTTTTTAAATTCACCGATAATTCCTGCGTGTTTCCGTGATCCTTCGGGAGCTGCAAAGATGGAAAGTTGGTTTTTACGGACTCTGGCATAGGCATTTTGCAGCGTTTGAATCGCCTCTTTTGAATTCTGCCTTTTAATAAAGACCTGGCCCGTAAGCCGTCCCAGAATAAAAAAGAGAGGGTTGTACTGCAGCTCCCATTTTGCGATAAAACGTGCGCGCGGTAACCCAAGGGCAAGAATACAGAAGAGATCGAGTGTGGAACTGTGGTTTGAAATGTAAACAGCGGGTGCAGGGAGCGGCTCAACATGTTTTTTTTTGGAAAATTCTATTCCCAATACCCAAAAAACGGGATATGCCAGGAGGGGAGCGATTTTTTCGACGATAAAATTTGTGAGTTTGCCAAAGGAGATCAGAAGCAGAATCAGTACAAGCGGTGTTATCAGCAAAAGAAGAAAGAAAAAGACAATGACCGACAGGATTGTTCTGACATACTGTTCCAGTGTTGGCTTCATAAGTCTTCCGCTATGGTTCTTGTTTATTGTGCTGCAATGCTTAGTGACCGACAACAAGGTATCTTATTTAGCGCAAAAAGTGTAAGGGGAATCTGGGTTTGGTTGTATAAATAAGGATGGGAGTTTATCAAGCAGATTTTGCAGAGTATGCTGCGGAGTTGCGCTGATGAACTAGATATCGAGGCCTGAGTTCGATTCTAAAGTTGTGGAGTAGTAACGGAATGAACTTTTAGATCGGGTCCATGTAACTGTGCGTGATCTGCTAAGGGATCGTAGCTAAAAAAGGGTGTTTATCACGCAGATTTTGCAGAGTATGCCGCGGTGTTGCGCTGATGAACGGACAGACTTAGCGAAATGCGTCTTCGAAGTGGGTAATGTCGGGCGCTGAATTTTTCTCTTTAACGATAGAAACGATATCAAAACGAACCAGGGCGGTGTCCATTTTACGCTCGTAGACCCACGCTTCGGCGGCTTTCTTCACCAGACCCTCTTTTTTTGGGGTAACGTAATCTTCGGGCCGCCCGAAGTAAGTTCCCGAGCGCGACTTCACCTCAACAAATATGATTTGGGTATGATCGTAGGCTACGATATCAACTTCGGCTTTTTCGAAAAAATAGTTACGGTCGAGTATCAGCCACCCTTTGGATTCCAGGTAGGCAGCCGCAATATCTTCTCCTTCATCTCCTATTTGCCGGCCTGTTTTAGTCATATCACTCTTTCTTATGTGCTGGTTTCAGAACTGCCTTTCAGGGATTGATGCGCTTCGGCAAGTTTTACGAGCTTTTTCAGGAAGTTGAGATTTTTTTTGTTGATGTAGGGCAGCATTGCTTTTGTAAACCTGTCGAACATTTCGAGAAACTCGATAAAACTCTCTATTCGCTCTTTAAAATCAGCTTCTTCATCGGTTAATTCATCCCCTGTTTCGAACAGCTCCAGGCAGCCGACAAGATTTTTCTGTATCGGGGCTATTTCGCGCTGCTGCCTTTCGTTAATAAGAACGGCCACAATATTCCAGACATCCTTTTCGGCCGTGTAATAATCTTTTCGTTTGCCTTTGAAATGGACTTTATTCACGAGCTGCCACTGAACAAGATTTCTCAGATTCATATTGGCGTTACCCCGGCTGATATGCAGCCTCGCCATAATTGTATCCGTATCAAGGGGAGCGCTCTCGGCGTAGAGCAGGGCGTGGATCTGTGCCATTGTTTTATTAATTCCCCACGCTGAGGCCATTTCGCCCCACAAAAGAACAAACTGTTCAGAAGCTTTTTGGAAACGTTCGGATCGTTCTTCAGGCATAAAGTTCTTTTATCCTTTAGATGTTGAATCACCGCCGGAGCTATCTTTTTTCTCAGCAGAAGGCTTGGTGTCGTCAGACGCAGAACTGTTTTTGCTGCTGCCGGCTGAGCCTGAAGTTCCGTTATTTTTGTAGTCAGTTACGTAAAACCCTGAACCTTTAAAAACAAGGCCGCTTCCGCCGCTAATGATCCGTTTTACCGGCTGGCCTGTGGTTGGGCAGACAGTCAGTGCATCATCTGACATAGACTGAAACATTTCAAAAGTGGAACCATCTTCTCGTTTATATTCGTACGTGGGCATAACGGTGCTTCTGTTTAATTAAGTATAAGGATTTCATGTAGCTTGATAGCAGCATAAAATGTGCCAAACTTCTAAAGTTGACAAATTTGATGGTCAGACGAGAGAATTAAAACCGTTTTTGAGCCTTTGAACACCCTCTTCAAGCTGTTCCATTGAAGAAGCATAACTGATGCGCAGTCCGCCCGGCTCACCAAATGCATCTCCGGGTACAACCGCAACACCATGCTTTTCAAGCAGGTAGAGGCAGAGATCTGACGAGGTTCCAATGGTCTCTCCATCGGGAGTTTTTTTGCCTAAAAATGAGCGGATATCCGGAAACAGGTAAAACGCGCCCGACGGAATGAAGCAGTCTACACCTTCGATTGCGTTAAGAGCTTTTGTCATGTAGTTGCGGCGCTCCTCGAATGCCTTTCGCATTTTGGCAACAGGTGCCATAGAGCCGGTATAGGCGGCCAGGCCTGCCTTTTGAGAAATAGATGATGGTGCAGACGTCTCCTGGCTCTGGATTTTTGCAAGAGCTCCGATAATAGATTTCGGTCCCGCCGCATATCCAAGCCTCCAGCCCGTCATGGCAAACCCCTTGGAGAATCCGTTAATGATTACCGTTCGGTCTTTCAATTCCGGGGCCGCATTTAAAATGCTGACGTGATCGCCGCTGAATACGATATATTCATAAATCTCATCAGAAAAAATCAGAATATCGGGATACTCCTTTAAAACCTCGCCAATCTCCTTCAGCTCCTTCAGCGTGTAGCAGGCACCGGTTGGATTACTTGGAGAGCAGAGGATCAGCGCTTTGGTTTTTGGCGTAATCTCGCTTCGCAGTTGCTCTGCCGTCATCTTGTATTGCGTTGAAAATGTTGTCCGCACCGGAACGGGCGTACCCTGAGCCATCTTCACCATTTCGGGATAAGAGACCCAATAAGGCGAAGGGATTAAAACTTCATCTCCGGGATTGATCGTCGCAAGAATCGAAAACCCGATGGACTGCTTCGCGCCGTTACTTAAAACGATCTGGTCAGGATCAAAATCCAGGTTGTTGTCTCGTTTTAATTTTGCGGAGATCGCCTCACGCAGTTCAGGCATGCCGGAGTTCATCGTGTATCCGTGGAAGCCGTCGGTAATTGCCTCAATTGCGGCATTGCAGATGTGAGACGGCGTCTTAAAATCGGGTTCTCCCGCGCTCATTGAAATGACAGATACCCCTTCACGGGCAAGCTGCTTAGCTTTTGCTGAAATTTTCAGTGTTTGTGATTCGGAGAGGTTTTCAGCGCGTTTTGAAATCATTTGATATCAGGTTTTAGTCTTTACACGGTAAAAAATAGTTGCTATATGATAGCAAAAAATCTGCTAAAGAGAGTGGGTTACCGGTTTTTATACTTGCGTAAAATTGCGGCATTAATATTTGAGGGTACAAAGCTGCTGATGTCTCCTCCCCAGTAGGCAACTTCCTTAACGATAGAGGACGAAGTGATCGCGTGATTTTCATCGGGCATCAAAAACAGGGTGTCAAGATTTGGGGAGAGCCTTCGGTTGGTCAGCGCCATTTGAAATTCAGATTCAAAATCAGATATTTGGCGCACACCCCTGAGAAGTACGGTTGCATTTTTTTTGTTGGCAAAGTTGATCAGCAGGCCGGTAAACTGCTCCACCTCAACCTGAGCTGCCCACGATTTTCCGGCAATTGCATCCTGTATCTGCTTCACTCTCTCGTCTCCCGTAAAGAGAGCCTGCTTTTTGCTGTTTACGGCCACTGTTACAATCACTTTATCAAAAATTCTGGTTGCCCGTTCAACCAGGTCGATATGCCCGTTGGTAAACGGGTCGAAGGATCCCGGGTAGAGCGCAATTTTGATGTTGTGATCCATAAGTCAGGGATTAAAAATCTGTGGTTGAGTGCATAAATATGGATGCGATTGTCCGGCCATATGCTTTCGTAAATACACAGTTGGCATGGTTTGAAAAATCGTGACGTTTATCATGTTCTAAAATAAACCAGCCGCTGTCTCTTAATACTGTGCGGTCTAAAACCAGTCCGATGATCTCCTCCATAAAAAAGTAATCGTAGGGAGGATCTGCAAAAATAAAGTCAAACGTTTCACCGGGGTTCTCGAGATATTCTTCAACTGCCATTACGCGCGTTGAGATTCGGTCGTCAACCCCGAATGTAGTTGCAAGCTTTTCGATATGGTGGATATGCTCTTGTTCGCGATCGACAAACGTGGCGTGAACCGATCCCCGTGAAATTGCCTCGAAGCCGAGGTTTCCGCTACCGGCAAAAAGATCGAGTACGCGCGTGGATTCGAAATATCTTCGTGCGGCAATTGTAGAAAAGACACCCTCCTTTGTGCGGTCGGATGTTGGCCGCAGCAGATCCGTTTTTGGAGCCGGAATGTTTCGTCCCTTAAGCGTTCCTGTTATGATCCTCATACTCCGGATTTGTTTGCTTATTTTCGTAGTTAAGACTCATTAAGATGGCGGGAAATACGCGTTCAAGGCGAAAGCCATATGTTTTTTCAGGAGCTGAAGCCTGCATGGATTTCAGGGTATTCATGATCAGATATTCGCCCGTATCGTCCCAGTAGGGCGTAATGGTATCACGGATTTCAGGGGCGTTATAGCCGAAAAAATAGATTTGTTCGTGAATACCGCTCATCCAGGGCTGCCGGCTGCTGAACAGTTTCCAGAGGTAAGGCAGGTCGTTGGAATCTTCGAACCGGATGATTGTGCTTCCCCGGAGTTTTCCAAGAAGATAGGAGGAGACGGAGATGTAGGTCCGGCCGCAGTGAACGTGTAAAAAAGAACCGCTGATATTTGTATGTTTTTGCCACTCGCTGCCAAGTTCAAAGTCGGCCGCGTATTCTGCATTTTCAATATCCCCAAGAAGCTGCTGGAATCCCTTCATGGTGTCGGAATTTCGAATTAGCAGCAAACGATGGTCAGGATTGCTCAGGGAGTACCAGGTAACGTCAAGTTTACTTCGGTCAACATCGGGCATCAGAGTGCGGATGTGCGACTCTCGCTCGCCGGTGTCTTCGTAAACGGATCGTGGAAGGAGCGTTCGGCACTCTTCCGTGGCTGGAGACAAAATGCGGATGGAGCGGCATTCAAACCGCTCTTTAAGTTCGCGAATAGAGTTTTTTATCCCCGAAAATGAGTCGCCTTCACCGTGAACGACAGCCTGCTGAACATTGAAATTAAAATCGAAGGAGCCGATGTGTTTTACTGCTGAGATGTTGCCCGGAATGTTAACTGAATAGAACAGCTGATTACCGGAATAACAGATTCCGAGGCATACATCATCATCGTGCATTGTTAATTCCAGTTTGGAGCATTAAGCATTCGGGTATTTCGCAGATCACCAATTCGATCATCCGATCCGGGATTTTCCAGCAGGTAGAGAGGTGGCCGAAGTGTGTCGTTCACTTCATACTCAAACCTATTGAACGGAGGACGGGGTGAATGAACGACTGAGTCGGGACTGTAAGTAGATGGCGGACGGAACGCGAATAGATTCTCACCATTAGCTACCATCAGTGAATCTGTTTTCAGAAAAGCTACAAGGCTGTCCAGTCCACCCTCGTTTGGAGGGAACGTACCTTTACGGTTTCTGTACTGTACCAGTGCATCCCGGGTCACTTCCATCCTGTGGCGCTCCCGGTCAACCATCTCACGCTCCTCTATAACTTCCTGGTAAGGATCTACCAGGGATCTGTAAAGCCAATAGCTCATTCCAATGATGATGATACCGAGAAGAATTGTTAACAGCTGATTACGCTTGTCTATATCCATGAGATGGTGTATTACGTTTTACGCAGTTTGTGAAAATAAAGAAGAAAATAAATGCAGGTACTCACACATGCAACTTTCTGAAAGATAACAGGCAAAAAACAAATAAAAAGATAAAAGTTGTTGCCATTCAAGCTCTAAAAGCGGGGAATGAGCTGAAGCAGCCGTTCTGTGAGGGCCGATTTGAGTCCCCTTCGCTGAAATGGCGGGAACTTATTGGAAGATATTGTGCCTTGTTCAACTATTTTAATTTCAAAATGTGCGCCAAACAGTTCCCGGACCTCCGCTTCAGAGACACTGAATGGTGGCCCCGGCATCTGTTGTTGCGGATAGATGAAATGATGCAGCAGTATGGATGTACCGTTACTGCAGAGGCCGAGAATTTTTTTGGAATACCGCTTTCGCATATCCGGCGGAAGTGCAACCAGGGCGGCTTTATCGTAGATTAAATCAATATCCGGATGTTTTTTTTCAGGGAATTTGAAGAAGTCACCCTGCCAGAGCGCAATGTTTTTCGATCGGTAGATGGAGAACTCCGCAAAGGAGTCGGTTTCATACGACCGATTGGTTTCGCTAAAAAATTCAAGAACAGCTTTTTTTGAAATTTCAACGCCAACTACAGACGCACCGAATGATTCCAGCTGAACCAGATCTCTCGTTTTGCCGCACAGGGGAACCAGCACTACCGGTTTGTCGCCAAGATTCAGCAGATTCCAATGCGTCCTTAACCCGGAGTACCCATCGGGCATATGAAATCCTGTTTTTCCTTTTCGCCATCGGCTTTCCCAGTAACTCAGTTCCATATATTCAGTTTTATTGATGCCTATTAAAGGGTATTTTTATCAGCTTTGGTCCGCTGTAGCGGAAATAGAAATTATAGTATGTCTAAACCCTGAGTTCGATCATGAATTGTAGTAAATAATCAAACTGAATTCTCCCCTTCCCGGGATGATACACCCCGAGTCAAAGCTCGGGGCAGGCCTGGACCAGTAAAGTACTGGCAGGGGAGACACAGAGGGGTGTTCCTCGCACGGATTAAACATCCCCCTGCTTCCCCCTTTGATAAGGGGGATTTTTTAAAGTCAACTTTATTCTCGAACCCAGACCAAAAACAACCAAAACAATCGTTGAATAAAAAGATACTAAATCTTGCCGTACCTAACGTCATCAGCAACCTGTCGGTGCCGCTGCTGGGTGTGGTAGATACGGCGCTTGTTGGCCATCTGGATGAGGTCTATTACCTGGGTGCACTTGCCGTAGGAGGGATGATCTTTAACTTTCTGTTCTGGGGATTTGGCTTCCTTAGGATGGGAACTACCGGGCTGACCGCGCAAGAATATGGCAAACGGAACAGGACAGGTATCATGATGATGCTTGCCCGCGTGCAGTTTTTGGCCCTGATTATTGGGGCCGCTTTGATTTTGTTAAAGGAGCCGATTGCGATGCTCAGTTTTTGGGTGATCCAGAGCGGCCCTGAGGTTCAGCAGTACACGCTCGAATATTATGACATCCGGATATTTACGGCTCCCGCTGTGCTGGCTCTTTACGGCATCAACGGATGGTTTTTGGGCATGCAAAACGCCAGGTTCCCAATGATCGTAACCATTGTGCTGAACCTGCTGAATCTTGGGCTAAACATCTATTTTATACATGTGCTCGGCATGCACGTGGACGGCGTAGCGTGGGGAACGGTCATTTCTACCTATCTTGCCCTGGTACTGGCGGCCGGCCTGTTCATCTACCAATACAGGCGCTATATTGGCCACTACGTAAAGAAGATGCTGATTGACGGGGATGAGATACGAAAGTTTTTCTCTGTTAACCGCGACATCTTTATACGGACACTCTGCCTGATCTTTACCTTCTCCTTTTTTACTGCCAAGTCGGCTGAACAGGGTGATATGATTCTCGCGGCTAACACTATTTTGCTGCAGCTCTGGATGGTAGCGTCGTACGGGATTGACGGATTTGCTTATGCAGCGGAGAGCATGATCGGGAAGTACAAGGGAGCGAAAAACCGGGTTCTTTTGAAAAAGGCGGTATACTACAACCTTGTTTGGGGACTGTCTATCGGCCTGGCGGGAACGATACTATACGGGCTGTTTGATCAGCAGATACTAAATATCTTTACAGATAAACAGGATGTGATTGATCTTGCGCTCAGCGTCGTATTCTGGACGGTGCTGGCTCCCTTCATATCGAGTGTGTGCTATATTCTGGATGGCGTGTTTATTGGTGCAACGGAAACCAAGCCGATGCGGAATACAATGCTGGCCGCTACCTTTTTCTTTTTTCTGCCGGTCTACTATGCGGGTACCGCGCTTTTTGGCGTGCACGGCCTCTGGCTGGCTATGGTTCTGTTTATGGCGGTTCGCGGAGCAGCACTTGCGTTCTTTTTGCCCGGAACGGTTTTAAATGTGCAAAAGCGTGTGAATAATCCGGGTTAAACACAATGGGTGCTCTCTTTACAGGTAAAATTGTTATTATGGATTCAAACAGAATATCGTTAACACTAACATTATGAGTCATGCCATCATCAAAAAAGGTGCTTATCATGCGTCATGCAAAATCTTCGTGGGGCGATTCCTCATTAAAAGATTTTGACCGGCCGCTCAACAGCAGAGGCGAACGGGATGCCCCGGAGATGGGGAACTACTTAAACGGGCTTGGAATCTGTCCCGACTATGTAATATGTTCACCTGCCCGGCGCGCACGTCAGACGGTTTTATTGGTAACAGGAACTCTTGGGTTGAACGAATCTGAGATTCACTGGAATGAGGATCTCTATTTCAACGGAGCAGAAGCGTATCTCGAGACGCTTCGAAATGTGCCTGAACGGGCGGAAACGGCATTGATCGCCGGCCATAATCCTTCTGTGGAAGAGGTGATATCGCATCTTTCGGGCAGACCAGACCTGGTTGTCACTACGGCAAATATAGCCTGTTTTGAAGTAGCCGCCGATTCGTGGTCAGATCTGAAAAAAGATGTTTGCGATTTTAAATGGCTGGTAACGCCAAAAACCATAAAGAAAAATTAAAAACACAGTTAGATTTATAATCTATTTTAGGTTCTGCAGGAATTCCTGTAGATCCCTATTTCATTTGATAAGTGTTGATTCTCCCCTAACAAGGGGCCCGAAGGCGTTCAGGGAGAGGGATGTCTATCATTTTTCTACAATCAGATGAACATCCCCCAAACCCCCTTTATTAAGGGGGACTTTTTTAATGAGTTAATGATCAGACTCAGGTTGCAATATCCATTGATATAGCCGGGCGAAAACAGGGAGCTTGAGATAAACCGGTATTATCGCTGAAAAGTATGGGATGATCTTCAAAATGCGTTATATTTACGACGTATAAACAATAAACATACCTGATTTCAAAAAATGATTTATAAGCAAAAGTTTTACTACCTCTGCAAAACGCCGCTTAGTGCTGAAGGCCCTTCTGATGTTGAAGTGATTGAACGTGCAGATGACAGCCTGCAATTTCCTGAACTTTTCAAAAAGTTTGAAGAGTACCGTTCGCACGCATTTAATGAAGACAATCTGTACAGTATTGTTCGTGCCGACGATATTTACGAGCTGGTGCGTACCGGTACGGATAAAGAAGCTAAAGAGTTAGCTTTTGAGAGAGCTGAACAGGAGATCGTAACAAATCTTCAGCATCGCGTGATGCAAAAGAATGACGAAAATGCGCGTGCCATCCTGAAAGAGGTCCACCAGATAGAAGCCTGACCGGAATCCGGTTAAAAGAGTATTTGGCAACTTATATTGGAACGTATTTTGACTTAAAGGTGTGTATATAAGTGAAAGAGAAACTATACACATTTAATTAAAAAAACAGATACAATGAGTCAATCAACAGTTGTAAACAGACAGAAAGATATGGAAATTAACATCGGTATTTCAGAGACGAACAGAGAGAAGATTGCTGAAGGTCTCTCAAAAGTGCTGGCAGACAGCTACATGGTGTATCTGAAAACGCACAACTATCACTGGAATGTTACGGGCGAACATTTTCACTCCCTGCATGAACAGTTTGAAGTGCAGTACACCGAGCTCGCCGCAGCGATCGACGAAATTGCTGAACGTATTCGTGCCTTGGGTCACAGGGCTCCCGGTAGTTTTTTAGAGTACAATGAGCTCACCACAATAGAGGAAGATACCGATCAGCCAAATTCAATGGAGATGGTTCGCAGACTGGCAGTAGATAACGAGACAATATTGAGAACGGCCAGAGAAGCTCTTCCTGCGTGCGAAGCAGCAGGCGACGAAGCATCCATTGACCTTATTACCGAGCGGCTGCATACGCACTCTAAAACAGCCTGGATGTTAAGAAGCAATCTCGAATAATCATTTCTGTACATTCTATAATATCGAAAAGCCACGTTAAAGAGCGTGGCTTTTTTTGGTTGAATGGTCTTTAGGTGTGCACTCTTTAAAGCCGAACTGGTTTAGTCCACTTCTTTGATGAGGGTTCAGTGATTTTAGAGAATACACAAGTGATTCAGGAAACCCACCTCTGAGCAGTCGCTGCTGCCTTTGGCTCACTTTCTTACTCCATTACAGCGAATGAAATAGGGACGGTAGAAGTCTCGAAGAGACGGCCGAATGTAGCCTCACAGTTCACTGTGAGGTTTTACGGTGAGAATCAAAACTGGCAAGTCCCGGCAGGGACGGCCCGCCGAACCCAGAAAACATCATATACACTCTTCTCCGGTGCCTCTTTGAAATTGATATGAATGGAGTAAAGATATTAAAAGACTGGTGTGTGCCGTCCCTATTCGGGACTGTTGAATTCAGTGCTCCGCTTAAAAACCCCAAGCTCAAGCTTGGGGCTATATTCGATCGTCCCTCTCGGGACTTGTCTTTCAAACCTTTCCGAGATAATGCGTGTATAGTATGCCAATTGACACTTTTTCAAATCTGTTACCATTAACCCCTAATGTTTCCTATAAACCAGGCAGCACTATTTAAGAGGTAACAGGCTCAAAAACCCTTTCAACACCCAAACTCTAAAGATCAGTATAAATTTGGCGGCTTTTGTTTTGCCCTGAATGAGATATCCCGCCGCCAGTAAAAAGCTCGCAACTAATTTGAAGAGCTCAGAGATCAGTTTCCCAAGAATCTTTGCCGGCTGGCCCAAGAGCCTTCTCCGCTCGCTCTTGCCAATGCCGATCGACTGGTCTTTGATATAGCCGGGCTCAAGCCTTTTCGGTCCGATGCGGTGATGAAGTTCCAGATCTGAGAGGTAGTGCAGGGGGATACTTTTTTTCCGGACGTTTTCAAAAAATGCTTTCTCCTCACTGCCAATGAGCGAGGCACCTGTGCGTCCAAGATTTGGGTCGAACATACCGGTCTCTTTAAATAGCTCTTTGTGAATAAGCATGTTGCCTCCGCGGGGAAAGTTGTCGCGCGGATATATTTTATCTGTTGCTCCAAGATCATGAAGGCCAAACATCGGCATCAGCTCGCGGGGTATCCAGTCGGGTTCATCTTCATCAAAAGAGACAAATATGCGTCCGCCAGCAGCTTTAATGTCAGGATTTTCTGATACGTAGTTCAGTGCAGTTTGTACAAAATTAGCGGGCAGATGAACATCATCATCGATATAAAGAAGCCGATCAGATGCAGCTTCTTTTGCAGCGCGGTTCCTGGCGGGCGAAAGGCCTTGTTCAGACTCAGTTACCCACCTGAAATTAAAGCGGGGATGCATCATATCGAATTCACGGCAGACCGCTTCCGTCTGATCCGTGCTGTTATTATTGATAACCAGAATTTCAAAACGATCTTTATCCGCAGTCTGCTCGGTCAGGCCAGTCAGGGTATCCTGCAGATAGTTAGCCCGGTTGTAGGTGCAGATAGCGATGGTCAGTTCAGTGGGTGGCATCAATTCAATCATAAGTGGTTTAATTCCCGACCTTCTGTGTCGGGAAAGATAAAAGTCCCCCTTCGAATGGGGACACTCCAGACAAAACCTATATATTGACCAAAAATAGGGGTCTAATTTGATACCTCGTGTGCTCTGCCCCGAGGTAGTTCATTTATCAGGAATTTTCGCAGCTTAGGAGTGAAAGTAGCGGAATGTGCTGTATTGAAAAAATGAATGATGATTTTTCTTTAATCCATTCGCTGAGGTCATATCGGTTATTATGAACGGCTAAATTTGCTTTCAGACCAATAGCGTCCTAAACATTTGAATCCATCAGATAAAAATGGGATGTCAATTGTATTGGGATTTTCGTTCTCGCCGAGTCGCGCAGAATAATACAAAAGTTGAACTGCACCCATGATTTGAACACGCAGTGAAATCCTGTGAGATAACATGGGGATTGAATCTTAACACAGTAGCCAATCTTCTGTATTGGCTATTAAAATAGGACTTGGACAAATTTTTCAGATGTATAGGGACACTATTGTTTTCAGCCATTATTTACTGATACCTAAAACTTTTTTGATGGAATGACTCTTCCAGAATCTGCATCATCAATGCCTTTTTGGATAATTTTTTCCGTATTGCTTAGTTTCTCCCACCAATCGGTTTGTTCTCTTTGCTTTTTTAGCGTACTCAGAAATTCGATCAGCTCCTCATCTGTCTCAGATTGAATCCATTCTGAGAGTTTGTCTTTCTTTTTTTGTATGAGGTCGGCAGGCATGGATTGATTCGTAAGTTTGTATCTGTTCGGAATAATCTAACGAAAAAATACATACTTTGATATGAGAGCTGATGACCATTGGAATCATCCTACAGGTCTGTTTGCCACCAACTTCATTCATTAAATTACGTCTCATCAACACGAAAAAGCTGATATTACGTATGGAATCAGGACCTCTTGTAACGGTAATCATTCCCACGCATAATCGCGCTGAGCTGCTGGAGCGTGCCCTCAATTCCGTGCTGGAGCAAACGTGGGAGAACCTTGAGATAGTGGTGGTGGATGACGCATCGGATGATGAAACTCCTCAGCTGCTGGGAAAGCTGTCTGCGCAACACGCTCATCTCAAAGTGGTTCGGAATAAAACATCAAAAAAGGCTGCGACCAGCCGAAATATTGCAATACAGCATGCTAATGGGGAATTTATTACGGGTTTGGATGATGATGATTACTGGCGGCCGACACGTGTGGAACGGCTGATGGAAGAGTTTGAGGAGGGGTTTTCTGCGGTTTGTTCCTATGACAGAATGGTCATGGATGATCGTGAAGTGGTCTGGAAAAAACCGTCGATGATTACGTTAGACGATCTGCTCTACTACAACCGTGTGGGAAATCAGGTTCTAACAAAAAAAGAGTATCTCGAACAAGTTGGAGGGTATGATGAAAGCCTGCCATCGGCCCAGGATTATGATCTCTGGATACGGCTGGTTCAAAAATTCGGGCCCATTCACACCGTGCCGAGTCCGCTGCAGGTTGTCAATATGGAAGAAGATCGGGATCGCATCTCCACATCAGATGATAAAATGGACGGCTATCGGAAATGCTTTAATAAGCATGAAAAGTGGATGAGCAAAAATCATAAAAAGTATCAGGAGTACAGGCTGAAAATGGCGGGTGGAGAGAATGTGAGCTGGCTTGATCTGTTCGGGTCCGTGCCGGTAAAGTTGTATCTGAAGGAGATCACAAGAAAGCTTTTTTTGTAGACCCGGAAAACGCTACGGATATACTCGCAGATTTCGCTGATGTTTACGCAGAGTTTCGGAGAGTTTTATTACCGGGAAAAAATCTAAACGGTGAGCCTTTAAAAATAACGCAGGTTTTATGAAGATACAGAGTTGAGCTTCAGTTTGTTGCCCAGTTCCAGATCGAACGAATCAGGGGTGAAAGCTTGAAATCCGTTCCCGGGGTAGTTGGTGAGCTCGCCGAAGTATATTTTTTTCTCAACGATGTAAAGATCCACCCGGATGAAATCGAAATCGGAAGCTAGCTTCTCCGCCAGCCTGATCGACTCATCCAGTTTTTCGGTTTTATTAAACGGTTTTTCGTACTGACTATAAAACAATGTTGCGGGCAGCAAGTTAAAATCTCTGTCGTACAGATTTCGGCGATGATTTTTGAACCGGCTAAAATCAATTTGGATGAGCTCCACTCTGCCATTAAAGCAGAAGAATTTGTAGTCTTCAGGAATAGTGCCGGAAGGTGTTTGGAGAAGCTCTTCTGCTACAATCGTCCTGGACAGCTCTTTGTAGACCCATTCCCTTCCAAATTTGTAATAGTCCGTCTGCTGCCATTTTTGTGTAAGCGACTGGATGTCACTGAATGCTTCCCCATTTTTATCGGTCACAATCTTGTTCATTTTGCAGCCGTGGTTTGCTTTCAGCACAAATTGGGAGGGTAAAGACTTCCAGATTGTTTCGGTTAGCTCCTTGTAATTTCCGATCAGCGGAATCAGGTGGTCCTCTCCGATTTTATCTGCTACATAGCTGCGGACGCGAATTCTGTCAGCCGCCAACTTTCTCAACTCGGTTCTTTGGTACAGTTTGATATGCTGAATTTTTTCCACAAACTGCTTCGGATTCTCAATATCCGGAAATTCCCCTATTTCCAGCCAGTATCTGAAAACGGCATACTGCTTGTCGTTCAGGAAATGACGGAAAAGCCCCCAAAAAAGCTTGTTAAGAATTGGTTTGATCATATCGTTTGATTCCGGAGAACAATGACTGACTCAAATGGGTGGGAGGAGGCCAAAGAACCGGGAATGGATCTTTTTTCCACCCTCTTCTCTCCTATAAAAAATCACGGCTCCAAACAGACCGGTGCCAAAGAGAGCGACGGTTCCAATACGTGCCAGCCAGTTGCCGGCGGAGTACCATACAGGGTCGAGTACCATTTCAAGCTCGTGCTCTCCGGCCGGGATTTCAAATCCGCGAAGAACATAGTTGGTTCTGACGATATCGATCTCCTCGTCGTTCAGGGTTGCGGTCCAGCCTGGCGGATACCAGATCTCACCCAGCACAAGAAAGCCGGGAGCCGATCGAGAAATCTCCATGGTGATCCGGTTTGCGTTGTACTGGGTGATTGAAACCGTAGATCCCGGATCTGCTTCAGCCTGCAGGCCGGGTTCTTCGGTCACAAACGCAACCAATCCGGCATCAAAATCTTCTGAAATTCTTCGCAGAACATCGGGTTGACTATTTAAAACCTCCACACGGTCCACAAACCAAGCCTTCGGGAGAACGGTCTGGTTTTCAATGACAGATCCCTGCTGGTCGGTGTGGATGGTTTCAAAGCCGGGAATCTGAACCTGTCCCTGTGCCGTTAGGTATTTGACGTTGAGCATATTCAGCACCCCGATATTTATTCCGGCGGGGCCGCTGAAGATCGCTTCATCAATCAGATCCTGGTAGTAGCCGAGTTTAGCGCCTGAATATCCACCGACAGAGGGATAAAAATAGGCGGGAACAGCGTTGTTGAAAGGGCTGTCGAGCAGCGGGAGGGTGCGATAGGACCAGCCTTCTGTCTGATATACATTATTACGAATGACACGGTCAAGTTCGCGTTCTTGCCGCTCAATCACCTGCTCCCGGTCAACAGATCCGTCAACGAGTGACCCTTCACTGAGATACCGGTTGTCTACCTGGATTAAATCGAAAGCCAGCAGAATACAGAACGATCCAACCGCTACTGAGGGAGATATTTTTCGATTGCCTGCAAACCAGATAAGTCCGAGTCCCGCAATAAAGAAAAATCCGAATCGCAACGTATCGCCTCTCGCCATCTCTTGCCGTTCGGGTATGAGCTGATTGTTGATATAATTGTTGACGGAGCGCGCCACGCTTGGATCATCGGCCGGAATCTGATTTTGCTGGGCAAATTGCTGAGCAAATTGCTGACGCTCGCCCTGCTTTTCAAAAGAGAGGGCGCTGAAGCCAATGAGTACAATCAGAGCTCCTGCTGCTCCGGAAATATACACTGCGCGCTTCCAGCTGTCCGTCTGCTTTTTTCTGTGTTGATTAAATTGATCTGTAATCCACCCGAGGCCCATCACCGAGACAACGGCAAAACAAAATACAGCGATCATCAGCCACATCTCGGGAACGCGAAATTTATCAAAAAGAGGAAAAAAGCTGAACATGGTATTGTTCAGAAGCATAAAGTTTTCGCCAAGTGAAAAGAGCATTGTGGCGATACCCGGCCCCAGGAACACCCATTTAAGCTTGTGTCGCGATTTGATCACTCCAATGATAAAGAAGAGAACCACGAGCGCACCCATGTAGTGCGGGCCACTGGTGAACGATTTAGGCCCCCAGTAGGCATCGGTTGACGATCCGCCATAGGAGTTAGGGATAGCGAGTGTGAGTAGTTCACCGATACCCTGCGACCATGCAAAAGCGTAATCCTGAGATAATGCCGTTGTTTCGGCCACTTCCGAGCCGCCGCGCATGCTGTATTGCGAATATTCTGCCGTACTCCAATAGAGCTGAACAGTAATTAAAAGTGCAATTACGGCTGCACCCGATAGCCATCCGGTATGAGTTAAAAATGGTTTGATTCTTTCGGCTTTCCAGGCTTGCACAAAATCATAAATAAAAAGTGTGCCGAGAGGAAATAGAAAAAAGTAGGTTACCTGTGGATGGTAGGCGCGCAGGTGAAGCGTAAGCGCCAGTCCAAAGGCGAAAAAGGCGAGCCACCGGTTTATTTTAGATCTCGTCATTAGTAAATAACCCACGTAGATCCAGGGGATGTAGATATAGGCTAGGAATTTTGCGTTGTGGCCTGCGCCGATAATGATCGGGATGTAGGTGCTGAAACCGATCACTAAGGAACCGAAAACGGCCGTCAGAGGTTTGAATCCCAGGAGAAGAAACATCAGGTATGCTCCGCCAAACAGCACCCAAAACTCAACAGCAGGGTAAATAAATCCCAGCCCCCTGTTGATCATCATATCAATATTCCAGATCTGAGGGGGGTGTGAGATTGTGGTTGCGGGCATACCGGAAAACATGTTGGCAGCCCAATGCGCCACCTCATCGTACGTTTCGCGATGTTCAATAAGTGATTCGGCCCCGGCGCGCCACTGAATAACATCGTGGCCCATATACTGCTGGCCGCCCAGAGTGGAGGCAAAAAAGAGAATAAAAGGGAGAATAAAGAGAAACCCAAGGCAGGCAGCATGCTGCTTTTTGGATGACAATTGCTCCCAGGCGTCCGGTTTTTCAGGGGCTGATTTTTTCTTCTTTTTGGCGGCCATTCAGAAAGATTTAGGTATGCGTGGGTTTTATTAAATGCCAATACATCATATTAGAAAGCATTGGCTGCGATGTAGTCAGTTTACAGCAGCATTGGATAAAATCTGTAGAAAAAAACTCTACTCAATTACGCGGGGAACACGGAAATAGTCGGAATCGGCATCCGGAGCGTTTTTGAGCGCCTCTTCATGAGAGATCGGATCTTTCGCCTCATCTTTCCGGAGAATAGATGGCTGTTCGGTAACGTGCTCCAAAGGTTCTACATCGGATGTGTCGAGCTGGTCGAGTTTATCCATGTAGCCCAATATTTTATTCATATCTTCTTTGAGCCCTTCAGCTTCTTTGTCTTCAAACTGAAGCCTGGCCAGGTGGGCCATGTACTGTACATCATCTTTTGTTACTGACATAAATTCTTTTTATTAGATTTAGTAGATCTCGGTTAACGGGTCTTTCAGCCGATGGTGCAATAAAGTAACAAATTCCCTGCAAAAGGATAAGCAGCTATGAGCAATTTCAGCTTTAAAAAAATAATGGTGATGGGAGCCGGAGGTGTGGGAGGCTATTTTGGCGGAAAGCTTGCCCAGCTGCCCGGAACAAAGATCTCCTTTGTGGCGCGCGGAAGACATCTTGAAGAGATTCAGAAAAACGGCCTGATTGTAGAGGGAGATATAGAGTCATTTGTGGTTAAAGGACCGGCATCAGAACACCCCGATGAACTGCCCGATCCGGACCTGATTCTTTTTACTGTGAAATCGCACGACACTAACGGCGCCATCGAACAGATTCGGCCGAAGGCAGGTGCAAACACACAGATTTTACCGCTTCAGAACGGGATTGAAAACATGCCAAAGCTGGTTGACGCATTTGGTGAAGACAGAGTTATACACGGATTATGCCGCATAGGGGTGCATATATCAGAACCCGGCCGGCTGCTTTTTACCAGCAGGGGCAGCGTGATTATTGGCGAGAAAGACGGCAGCCGATCCTTGAGGACCGAATCGGTGAAAAATATGTTTGATGAAGCCGGAGTGAGCTGCAGAATCAGCGATAACATTGTGCGGGATACCTGGCTGAAGTTTGCCTGGAACTCCATATTTAATATGATCACCGCTGCGGAAAACAGAACGACAGACTACTTTTTTAGTGACGGTAAACCTGATACCCTGTTGTGGAAGCTTGCCGGTGAAATACAGGAGGTGGCTAAAGCGGAGGGAGTAGCACTGCACGACGGCGATATGGAAAAACTTATCCATAAAACCGAAGGAATGGGTGCGTTTGTGACCTCTACACTGCACGACCGGCGATCGGGAAAGAAAATGGAGTATGATGCTTTTACCGGCGCGCTGCTGCGACTGGCAGACAAGCATGGAATGGACCTTCCGGAATACCGAAAACTGCACCAAAAGCTTAAACGCGTGGATAAGGATTGATTTTATGCCTGCTGGCTGATAGGTGAACCCGGAACCACCTTATCCTGTTTTATAAAATGGTGACACCACTTATTTGTAATTCAAACTACAATCAACTTCAACTATGCTTATTGGAATCTGTTCAGACTCCCACGATCACGTAGAGAATTTAGAAAAAGCTACAGCGGTTTTTAAAGAGAGAAACGTGGATAAAATTATTCACGCCGGAGATTACTGCAGCCCCTTTACCATTCCGCTGTTTGAGGGTTTGCCGCTGGAGGGGATTTTCGGGAATAATGACGGCGACCGGTATACCCTGATGAAAAAGTTTGATGAGATTGGAGCGCAGCTTCACGGTGATTTTCACAGTTTCAGGGTAAAGAAACTCAGGATTGGTGTCTATCACGGAACCTATGCTGAGATTACGGAGAGCCTGGAGAAGTCGGGAATGTATGATATTGTGATTTCGGGGCACACGCACCAGGCGGGTGTAGAGACAGTTGGAAACACGATTTCAATCAACCCGGGAAGCGTGCATGGGTTCAATCAGGATGCGATGATTGCATTTCTCGAAACCGAAAGCCGGAATGTTGAGTTTGTTGAGGTTTGAACAATGTCAGAGCCCGATTTAATTCCCCAACCCTTTGGGTCGGACAGGATAAAAGTCCACCTTTGAAGGGGGACATTTCAAAATAAACTCGATATTGACCAAAAAGTTATAGAATCTAAATCGATACTTCGTGGGCTCTAACTCGAGTTAGTTTATTAGGATAAACTTCAGTGAGATGGTTATTCAAACAATCACGGTAAATTAGTTCTCCAATATACGGCAAACAGCGTCTGTGAAACTTTTAGTTGTGCCGTTTCCGCCGATATCGAGCGTACAATCCTCTTTGCGATCCTGCAGTACCGCATATACGGCAGAGCGAATCCGATCCGCTGCGAGATCTTCATCGAGGTACTCCAGCATCATCAACGCAGAGTAGAGTAGCGCAATTGGATTGGCTTTGTTCTGTCCGGCAATATCGGGTGCGGAACCGTGAACGGCTTCAAACATCGCGGCATCATCGCCAATATTGGCTGCACCGGTTACGCCGAGTCCGCCAACCAGGCCGGAGGCGAGATCAGATAGGATATCGCCAAACAGGTTGGTGGTCACAATCACGTCAAACTGCCGGGGGTTGATCACCATCTGCATCGCCATATTATCTACAATCAGATCCTGAAATTCGATCTCAGGATACTCTTTGGCGATGCGCTTGCCAACCTTGAGGAAAAGTCCGGTAGTCAGTTTCAGAATGTTTGCTTTGTGAACAAGCGTCACTTTTTTGCGCCCTCGTTTTTTGGCGTACTCAAATGCTGCGGTAATAATTTTTTCACTGGCGCTTTCAGTTACTACAGCGATACTCTCGGCGTGTGTCTCTTCATCATCCACCCAATGCTCTTTGCCAATGTAGAGACCCTGCGTATTTTCACGAAACATCACCATATCCACGCCGCGAAAATTACTGTCAACATTCGGTACAGACTTTGCCGGACGAATATTGCTGTAGAGATCAAATTTTTGACGGAGCGCTACATTAATGGATCGAAATCCAGCGCCAACGGGTGTTGTGAGCGGGCCTTTCAGCACAATTCGATGTTTTTTGATCGCCTCAACGGTTTCGTCCGGGAGGGGATTACCGGTCTCTAAAAAAACAGCTTCACCGGCACGGGCATCAACCCAGTTGATCTCAACTCTGGCGGCCGCCAGAATTCTGCAAACTGCGGCGGTAATTTCAGGTCCAATTCCATCTCCGGATATTCTTACAATAGTATGCATGTTTCGAACTTAATTTCAGTAGGTTTTATTTTTACGATTCAAAGATAAGGAATTGAGAATCCAATGTTTGGGGAAGTTGGGAGGGAGGAATTCATGCCCAGCATTTCAATTTATTCACAACAAATTCGAAAAATCAATAAATAAGCATAAACACATGGAAAATAAACCGAGGTGCGACTGGGCTACTCACACTGAACTTGAGATGAAGTATCACGATGCAGAGTGGGGAGTACCTAATTATGATGATCGCCACCTGTTTGAAATGCTAATTCTTGAAGGCGCCCAGGCAGGGTTGAGCTGGCTGACCATCCTGAAGAAGCGAGATTCCTACAAAGATGCGTTCGACCAGTTTGATCCAGTAAAGATAGCGTCCTATGACGCCAAGAAAAAAGCTGAGCTGCTTGCAAATCCCGGTATCATCAGAAACAAGCTTAAAGTGCAGGCTGCAATAACGAACGCACAAGCCTATCTCAATATCAACAGAAACGGCCACTCATTCAGCGACTATATCTGGGGTTTCGTAGATGGTGTGCCAATTAAAAACCATTTTAAAGTGATGAGCGATGTTCCCGCGGAGACGGAGATTTCGAGGAAAATGAGCAAACAGCTAAAGAAAGATGGATTCAAATTTGTGGGACCCACCATCTGCTACGCCTTTATGCAGGCCACAGGTATGGTGAACGATCATTTGGTTAGCTGCTTTCGGTATGGTGAAGTTTACAGCTCAACCTGACAGCACCCACCGGATCTGTTAGCGATGAG
>CAZXYQ010000031.1:0-26792 GCA_964644975.1 uncultured Rhodohalobacter sp. | reverse complement strand
AGAGAATTCGGGTAGCCTGCTCCTGCTGAATGTTGCTGAGCTCATCCGTTCCGGGGACCGGCCCAAAGAAGCCATGCCAAATAAGAGTAAGAAACAGGAGAAATCCCGCAAAAAGGAGTCCGGCAGAGAACGTGATAAATTTCAGCCATTTGGGAATGACGTAACTGTGTAGATTCAAAAGTGATTTTTTTGTGTTGACCTTAGCCTGAATACGACTCTATTTGGAGGAAAATGTTCCATTTGGAAGGTAGCCCCCTCAGTAAAAGCCAAGGGAATCATACCGGGTACATACAATGTAAATTAACCGATATGCAACTCTTTAAATTTACGGATTGGATACCAAATGCATGTAGAGACGAAGCCCTAAAGACCTATTGAAAAATGAAACCACTAAGGAGAAAAAAATGGACACCGTTAAAATTCAGCGTGAAATCCGGAAAAAAGCTCACAGACTGCGGTTATGGCCATGAAGAATTATTATCAGGCCATCCCAATACTTTATTGAAGTTCTTATCAGTCTAAAGCCTGACAAAACATTTGTTTTTGTCAGGCTTTAGACTTATATTTGGATGTAATAAGTAAGGATGTATACTGACGATATGAATAAGAAGAAACTTCAAATAGATCAACTTGAATCAAGAATAAAGAGATTTTCTTATGCTCATGAACTACCTAATCCTCCGACAGGATGGATTAGAGCCATTCGATTAGCACTTGGGATGTCGTTGCAGCAACTGGCAAATAAACTGACAATAACCAAACAAAGTGTTCAGGAAATGGAGAAGAGAGAAAAGGAAGGGGCAGTAACACTTAGATCACTGAGAGAAACTGCGCATGCTTTGGATATGGAACTTGTGTATGGCTTTGTTCCAAAGGAGGGGTCATTAGAAAAATACATTGACAAAAAAGCACGTTTATTAGCTAGAGAAATAGTTTTACGAACATCAAACACTATGAAACTTGAAGCTCAAGAAAACACGGATCAGCGACTAAAAAAGGCTATTGAAGAACGGGTAATCATCATCAAAAGAGAACTCCCAAAAGCTTTATGGGATTAGACTTGGAGTATATTAATGGACAAACTCCATTAGATGAAGATGAAAAGGAAGGCCTATTAATTCCTACTATTGCTACTCGTGAAGAGTTAGATGAATTCGAGCAACAGAATATTGAAGATGCCTTGCAATGGGTTTTTAATATATCGGTAAAAGAAGAAACAATAGTAACCGACAAATTTATATGCAATTTGCATAAACGGATGTATGGTGATGTTTGGGCATAGGCTGGCAAGTTTAGAAGGACAGACAAAAATTTGGGAATAGATAAATGGCAAATCCCAATGGCACTAAAGAACTTATGTGACGATACTTTATATTGGATTCGAAACGAAACATTCACTGCTGATGAAATTGCTTTAAGATTTAAGCATAGAATTGTTAGCATTCATTGCTTTCCCAATGGAAATGGTCGGCATAGCAGATTGATGGCAGATGTAATTATTAGTAAGGTGTATAAAATGCCATTATTTAGTTGGGGAGCAGATGATTTAGTTCATGAAGCTGACTCCCGCTCATACTATTTAAAATCACTAAGAGAAGCAGATAAGGGAAATTTTGAACTATTATTGAGATTTGCCAGATCATAAAGAGTTTACAAACCGAGCCGCACACATCATTCAAAAATAATTCTCTTGATAACGGATAGCATCCTCCTTATCTATCAGTCAAATAAAAAAGTTGACGCAAATTGAATTTAGATAGAAATGGATTTAAAAATTTCAGGTAAAGTAATTGATATTTTGGAGCTCCAGTCAGGAGAGAGTAAGAACGGCCCATGGAAGAAGCAGGATTTTATACTTGAAACACCCGGTAAATATCCGCGAAAAGTATGTGTGACGCAGTGGGGCGACCAGGTAGATCAAAATGATATAAAAAAGGGTGAAGAACTGACCGCCTTTATCGATATCCAGAGTCGTGAATATAACGGCAAATGGTACACCGATGTGAAGGCCTGGAAGATTGAGAAAGGAGCATCAGCCGGTGACCCAAGGCCCAACCCCGACGAGAACATTATTGATCTAGGTCCCGGTGGCAATGACAACGAAGTGCCGTTTTAACTCTCTCGGCTGACTCCTCTTCCTGTCTCACTGTAAAGCACCGTTTCGACAAGTAAAGGAGGACGCTTGAACATGATGGACAGTAGGTTGAGCTTTATAAGCTTGAAAACTATTTATCCCCTCCATGCGGATCGTTTTTTTGACGCAGGGAGGGGTTCCGAGCAAAGCTGGTGCCTCTTCAGTCCCGCTATTCGGGGCGATTCCCACGCAGTGAAACGCAGAGGGGTGGGGGTAAAATCATTCCAAAAACTGCGGAACCAGCCGGTGATCTGTATTCTGCTCAAATGAGTAGGCAATCTCAAGCAGGACCGGTTCACTCCAGGCACGCCCAAAAAACGATACGCCAACCGGCAGGCCGTCAATAGATCCCATTGGCAGGGTGATAATTGGGTAGCCGGAGCGTGCCGAAGGCGAGCTGGATGAGAGTTTGAAATTATCTCCCAAAGTGAGGTCGGTTTTCCAGGCCGGTGATCCGGTAGGAGATACGATAGCATCCAGATTATGATCGTCCATCACCCAGTCAATACCCTCTTCCCGACTTGATTTCAGCATGTTTTCGAGTGCGCTCTTATACTCTTCGGAATCGAGGTCACCCTTTTCAGCAGCCATAATAATCAGGTTCCGATCGAATTTCGCGCGCTCGGTATCCGAATTTATAATTTCGTCGGCAATCGCTTGAATCGAACCAACAACGGCTTCATTATCCAGTGATTCAAGATAGTTATTCAGGCCGTCCTTAAATTCATATAAAAGTACCTGGAAGGCATCACCGCCGATGTTTGTTTGCGAGATCTGATTGATTTCAACAATTTCCGCTCCAAGCTCTTCAAGAGTTCGGATGGTTTCATTCATAAGCGTATCTACACGGAAATGATTTCCCATGGGAGCGGTGAAAAAGCCAATTCTTTTCCCTTCAAGCCCATCCCTATTAAGAAATTGGGTGTAGTCTTCATGAATGTGCTCTTCAGCCGCCAGCGTCAGTTCATCATCGCTGTCAACACCGGCAAGCGCACCGATTAGGATGGCCGCATCTCGTACCGTTCGGGTCATGGGCCCCGCACTGTCTGTCGTATAGGAAATGGGTATAACGCCCGTTCTGCTCCAAAGGCCTACCGTCGGTTTAAACCCAACGACTCCGTTTGCGTTCGAGGGGCAAACAATGGAACCGTTCGTTTCGGTACCTAAAGTAACGGCCGAAAGGTTTGCCGATGCTGCCACGCCTGAACCTGAACTCGATCCGCACGGATTTCTTGATATTTCATAGGGGTTTCTGACCTGACCGCCCAGCGCACTCCATCCGCTGGAAGAAAAACTGCTGTGAAAGTTCGCCCACTCGCTGAGGTTGGTCTTACCCAATATCACGGCCCCCTGCTCTCTGAGTTTGTTAACGATGAAGGCGTCGTGAGGAGGAACAGACCCTTCCAAAAACATAGATCCGGCGGTGGTAGGCATATCTGCCGTATTGATATTATCTTTCAGCAAAATTGGAATGCCGTGCAGCGGGCCGCGTGAATTGCCTTCGCTTAGTTCATTGTCAAGATTGTCTGCAATTTGAAGCGCATCACTGTTCAGAGTTCGAATGGCGTTGAGCATTGGACCTTTACGGTCAATTTCTTCAATTCTGTCGATGTATGCCTGAACTACATCTCTGACAGTCAGTGAGCCGTCCTGGTATCGCTGTTGAATTTCTTCAACGGATATCTCCTGTAAGCCGAGTCGGTCGTATGCTGATTCGGGGGGCTCTTCCGAACATCCATAAACGAACAGGAGGGCAAGTGCAGAGAGTAGTAATTTCTTATTCATAGAGAGGCTTTTAAAATTTAATGGTTGACGAGAAGTAACCAATAAATTTGATAGAGGTCAAATAGAAGAGCAACCATTTGAGAGAATGGCTTCAACCTGAATTATTCACGAATTTAGCTGTGTCATCACTTAAATTATTGATAACATTAATCTTGTTTAAAATAGGCAGGAGCCCAATTTTGAGCTATCATGAAGGGATGCGAAATTTTCCCGTGAGCTGCGTTTAAGCGAAAACAGCTCACTCAGGGGACTACAGTGCCATTCCGTGGCTATTTTCACGTTGCTTTGCTCCAAAAAAATTTCGCTTCGCGTGCAAAAAATGAGCTTTGTGAATATTCCAGATTAAATAATCCGGCAGGCAAACTTCCAAACTCAATTCATGAGAATAGAACGAAGACTGTGACTGTAAAAAAGAAATCGAAAAACTCCGCAATCGACTATGGACGCCGTTATTTGCTTTGATCTATTTTTAAAGCTTTGTTTAGAGATTTTTCCAGACTCTCTTTGTTGACCGGTTTTGGAATAAAATCGATAAAGTTGGTTTTTTCAGCCCGCTCAAAGTTATACTTATCACTGTTTCCTGAAATATAAATTACAGGAATCATGTTTTTATCCTGAATCGATTTAGTAGCCATAATGCCGTCGATATCATCATGGAGCGAAATGTCCATAGTAATTAAATCCGGTTTGAGCTCCAGCGCTTTGGAGATAGCTTCAGCTCCGGTTGTAGCCTTACCAATCACTTTGTAGCCTAGACTCTTAATCAGTTTTTCCAGCAGTATAGACTGTATCATCTCATCTTCAACAATAAGTATATTTTTAACAGCATTGCCGTTTTCGTTACTGATACCGTTTTTACCCCCTTTATTACCGGAATCTTTTAAGTTGGGTCTTACAGCATCATTTCCGTTGCTGTAATTGTCCATTGTTTCAGCTGCAAGAAGGCTTATGGGTGAATCTTTAGCAGCAGACCTGCTTTTTTCTCCAAGGTTTCTAATTCCGACACCATTAATGGTACTGTTCTTTTTTACCATTGATGCTTTTAGTTCGCGGACAACATTGGGTACAAGTTTGTCAAGCTCTCTCTTTTGGATCACTGCACAGGCGCCATTTTTCTTAACTTTTTCAGCAACGCAATTGGGAAAGGCGTCTGAAATTAGCATAAAAGGAGTCTGGGAATTTTCTTTATTAATGATAGACTGAGCAGATAGACTATCGAACCCCGGCATGTTGTGATCGCAAAGAACAATATCCCAGGAGTTATTTTCAAGGGCATTCGTCAACCCGACGGCGGTTTGAACACGCTCGTATTTTGGATTAAAGCCACCCTTTCGAAGATGTCGAATCATCAATTCCGTATCGTCTTCTGAATCTTCTACTACTAAAACCTTTATTGGGTGACCGATTTTTTTAATCTTTCTTTTTTTTTCTAACAGCATAAAAAGACATTAATCAAAATTAGTTTTTCTGCTTCACAAAGAGTCGGCAGATTGCTTGGCAAATGTTTCACCTTACGTGTGAATCTTATCGGTTCATAAAAAAGCGAGTTAAATTAGAAGTGGAAAATGGAAGGCATTCTAATATTCCCGATAAGTCTTGACTATTTAGAAACAGAAAGGAGAAAAACGGGGGGTATGATAGTTATTTTCAGCATGCTAAAGTGCCGATTGCCTGCCGGTAGAAATTCATCCATAAAAGGTGCAGATGCTCTGTATCATTCAGCCCAAATAGCAAGGAGGCCAATGAGTTTGTCGGGGTCGACCGGTTTACTTATGTAGTCAGTTGCCCCGAGGGAAAGGCAGTTTTCACGATCGCCGCTCATCGCTTTAGCGGTCACAGATATGATGGGGAGTTTACGAAGATCATGATTTTCCCTTATCTCTTTCAGCAGGTCAAGGCCATCCATATCCGGCATCATTACGTCCATTAAAACGAGATCAATTGCCGTGTTCGTTTGAAGAGAGGAAATTGCTTCCTCTCCGGTGATTGCATGTATGGTCCGCATTCCACTGGCATTCAGATGTGATGAGAGAGCCAGATAGCTATGCTTGTCATCGTCGACAATAAGCACGGTTTTTCCCTCCAGATTTTCCACAGGGTCAGGTTTAATTTGTGAATCCTGTAATCCTGATTTGCCGGTCAGCTCAGTGATCTTTTTCATCAATTTAGAGTGACTGCCAACATTCTTTAAAATAATGTCAGATGCCCGCATCATCAGAGTTGATTTTTCAGCTTTGTTAAGCGAACGCCCCGAATAAATAATGACGGGAATATCGTTAAGCCGCTCATCTTCAGAGAGCTTTACCAAAATATCAGCACCACTCGCATCAGGAAGAGTCAGATCCAGCACGATGCAGTGAACGGGTTCTGTTTGAAGAATTTGAAAAGCCTCTTTTGCAGATTCTGCGGCTATGCATTTGTCAACAATATCAGCGGCAAACTCGCTGAGAGCTGTATTATGCATACGGTTGTCATCAATAAGAAGGAGAGTGCTGCCGCTACCGTTACTTTTACCGGTTCGTTCATCCGGCTGTTTTTTTGAAATCAGTTCGCTGATACGCTCATTGGTGAACGGGAACCGAAGTTCCCCCTCTACAAAAGAGTAATCGAGTTCAGGCACACTTCTGCCTGGATCAGTAATGAACCAGACAGGAGCGGTTGTCTGACCGGATAGTATTTTGGCTAGAGTCCATCCGCTTATGTTCGGGATAAACGGGTCGATGAGTATAAGAGCAGGATCTGATCTCTGAACTCTTTCCCCGACATCATCTCCATTCTCAATAAACGTATATTCAAAATGTTCGGTTTCGGGCAGGTTACAGGTCACATATTCACTGTTAGAAGCCACCAGGATTTGTTGAATATTTTTTGTGCGTCGCTCGCCTGACCTATCACCCGATACGTTCTGTGGCCCGGTTTTAGATGCGTGCTTTGGTTTTGATTCGGCCTGTTCGTTTGGTTTTACTATTTGAGGCTTAAGATGTTCATGTTTTATTTTCCCGGTGCTGTCGACGGGAATGAGGAGCGTAAATGTGCTTCCTGTGCCTTCACGGCTGCGAACGGAGATTGAACCACCCAGCAGAGTCGAAATTTTTCTACAAATAGAGAGGCCCAGCCCTGTTCCGCCATATCGTCTTTGTGTAGAACCGTCTACCTGTCTGAAGCTTTCAAAAATAAGGGATTGTTTCTCTTCAGGAATGCCAATGCCGGTGTCAGTAACTGAAAAGCCGATCATAGATTGCATCAGGTGAGAGCTGCTCTCAGGGCTGAATATTTCTAGAGTCACGGAGCCATTTTCGGTAAATTTGAACGCATTGGAAAGAAGATTTTTCAGGATCTGATCAACGCGCATATGATCCGTAACGAGTTGTTCCGGCAGGCCGTCGGGTTTGATAATCTCAAAGGAGAGATTCTTGTCGTTGGCCAGGGGCGAAAATATACTATCAATATTATTCAGCAGATTATCAGGGGCTACCTCTCCAAGTGAGATCTCCATTTCGCCGGATTCAATTTTTGAGAGATCCAGCACTTCGTTGATCAGTTCAAGCAGATTGTTCCCCGACTGATGGATAACATCAACAAAATTAGCCTGGTCGGCGGTAAGGTTCTGGTCTTTCGCTTTCAAAAGGAGCTTGCTTAAAAGAATAATTGAGTTCAGGGGGGTCCGAAGTTCATGACTCATGTTCGCCAGGAATTCCGATTTATATTTGCTGTGCAGGGCAAGCTCCCTGGCAATCTCTTTCTGCTCCTTAATTCTGCGGGCATCTTTTTCGCGATCGGTCATATCGAAACCGATTGCTGTAAAAAACTGCTCGCCGCCCTGACGGATCAGCTGCAGGTGAATTTCAATAGGGTAGGTGCTTCCGTCTTTGCGGGTATGTTTTGTTACGTATAGTTCCTTTTCGAGTTCACCTGCCATCAGCGGGGCCGTAATTCTTTCGAAATCCAAACGGCTATCAATTTGCGGGCTGATGTCGATGGGAGTAAGATTTGGAATTTCACTCTCTGTGTACCCAAGGTTCAATAATGCAGCCTGGTTGAGGTATTGAAATCGGAAGGTAGCTGGATCGAAAATATAGATTTCGTTCAGGCTGTGCTGAATCACGGTGGAGAGGCGATCTCTTTCTCTTTCAGCCTCCCGTTGCTTCATTCTGTTTTCAGCTTCATTCACTTCCCGTTCAACAGCAGGCACGAGCCTCTGCAGATTATCTTTCATCAGATAGTCGTGTGCGCCTGCTTTCATTGCTTTTACCGCAAGCTCTTCACCAATGGCGCCTGAAATCAGAATAAAAGGAATATCCCGATCTCTGTCATTAAGGATGTTCAGCGCTGTAATTCCATCAAACCCCGGCATGGAATAATCGCAAAGTATCAGATCCCATTTTCGGGTGTCTAAAGCCTGGACGAAATCTTCTTTGGTCTCAACTTCATAATGATCCGGCGTATACCCTCCCCGCCGCAGATTCATGAGAATTAACTCTCTGTCATCAGCTGAATCATCAACAAGTAAGACGCGAATACTCTTTTTCTGAGTCATAGAACGGTTTGCTTATAGCGGGTAATATCTTCTGTTAATGTAGAATAAAAATACCGGATAAATTTGAGTTGCCGTGCAGGATTTCGCATGTATTGGGTTGATCTGCCCATGAATGTAAAAAAGGAATCCGGAAGAGTTAAATATTCATAAATATTTACTGATAAAGTCAAAAATAACGCCACTGTCTGCGGATAAGGCAATATAGAACTCTGCATGGATAATATTGTATGGATAGTACAGAGATATTCGATTGTAAATAGTTTAAGAAATGAAAAAAATACTAACAGATCACGAAATTTTAACAGAAATGATAAACCGGTATCACGATACGTTTAGATCGTATGCAACTAAAGAGCCGGATAAAATTGCGTGGATCAGGGTGCCTGACGATACTCAAAAAGTAGCGAAAGAGGTTGGAGTATATAAAAGTAAGGTTTTTGGACAGCTCTATTATCATTTTAACAAAAAATATAGCAACCGCGACGAAAACAGAGATAGGATCAGTTTTTATACATCGCAGAAAATAGATGGGATGAGCGTTGATTCCCCACTTTTAGCATCCGTTTCAGCAGATTTGGAATCTGAAGATCTTAAATATCAACTCTTCTTATCAATAGCGATCAGTGCACTGTCGTTTTCGTTTAATGCTTTGACGCTTTCAGTTTTGCCTGAAACGGTGTGCGAATTCACGAAACGTTTTTTGCCGGCACATTTAACATAAGCCAGTATTCACTGATCAGAACAGCTGCTTTTTGAAACTCAATGAAATCAACCGGTTTTCGGATGTAACTATTTGCCCCGAGCTCGTAGCTTTTTTTTATATCAGACTCCTCCCCTGAAGATGTGAGAATAATGACAGGAACTTTCTCTGTCAATGTATTACTTCGGATTTTTTTAAGAAGCGTAAAGCCGTCGATAACGGGCAGATTCAGATCCATCAGAATCAAATCGGGGACCTCATCTTTTTTTGCATCAGCCTCCCCCTCGGAACCACCATAAAGATGCTCAAGTGCTTTTGAACCCGTATTAGTTAACGTGATATTTTTATAATTCAGCTTATTTAGTGCACGCACTGTAAGCAACCCGTCATCGGGGTTGTCCTCTACAATAAGTATGGATCGATCAGTGCTCTGCATCTCTTCGAGTGGTTTGCCGCATTCTGGTGATATCTGAGTTATTAGTATGATAATCTAATCATCCGAATAATGTACGGCAAAATAATATATATTTTTTCAGGCTGGGTTTAATTGACCACTCATAAATCCACTCAGGCATCTTTTGGGCTCGTTGTATGGTCTGCCGGCTTTCTGCTTTTATTAGATGATTAGATGAATGGAGCAGTTAGCAACGCATAGGCTAATAAAAAGTAACACAACCTCGAACCTGACGTAATCAAATTTTTTGTTCTTTCTCTCTGTTTAAATTTATTGGAAGCACACCTAGTCAGTATCAGTTTCATTGGAGCCCGGCTCAAGCGTAAAGTAGAATACTGCACCGCCATCCGGTTTCCCTTCAGCCCAAATTCTACCTAAGTGCCGGTGAATAATTCGCTGCACAGTTGAGAGTCCGATACCTGTTCCGGGAAAGTCACTCTCTTTATGGAGTCTTTGAAATGGAGTAAAAAGTTTTTTAGCATAATTCATATCGAACCCAGCGCCGTTGTCGCTTACAAAAAACGCTCTGCTTCCATTAACGTGCCGGGTTCCAACTTCTATAATTGTATGTTCTTTTTTCGATGTAAATTTCCAGGCGTTCTCCAATAGGTTTTGAAGCGCAACTTTCATTAGGCTTTTATCGCCGGTAACGACCATTCCAGGTTCGATTTTGAATTCTGCAGTCCGCTCCGGGGCGCTCTCCGCAAGCGACTTTGCGATAGATTCTGCAACATCAGAGAGGGCGATTTCCTGTTTTGCAATGGATGTTCGCGAAACTTTTGCGAGTTTAATCATATCATCAATCAGGGCAGACATCCGCTGCGCCGCCGTTCGTACTCTTGAGAGGTAGTTTTTCCCTGTATCATCAAGGTCTGACTCATAATCTTCCAGCAGCGCCTGGCTGAAGCCGTCGATACTTCGGAGAGGGGCACGCAGATCATGCGATACAGAATAGCTAAATGCCTCAAGCTCTTTATTCGCAATTTGAAGCATTTTTGTTCGCTCAATAACTTTGTTCTCAAGCTCATCATTGAGTCTGGCAATCTGTTCTTCGGTCCGTTTGCGCTCCGTTATTTCTTTAGCTATCCCTCTGTATCCCTGAAATATGCCGTTGTTCGAGAAGAGAGGGATACCGCTTGTTTCGAATATGGCAATATTGCCTGACGAATCTAAAAATGAGTGCTCCTGGCTGATAAACGCCTTTTGATCTCTGGCCACAGATCTGAATATTTCTTCAGACTCTTTTTTGCCGGCCTCAGGCATGAGTTGAAAAATAGATTTTCCGAGAACAGAATTGAGATCGTACCCGAGAATAGTCTGGATTTTAAGACTCGAATAGGTGAAGCAGAAGTTTTCATCGATTTCCCAAATCCAGTCGTTGGTCGTTTCAATCAGGCTTCTGTATCTCTCTTCACTCTTTCGAAGGGCAAATTCAACCTCTTTTCGATTGGTGATATCCTGTATATACCCTACAACTTCACTTAAATGCTCATTTTCGTCAAGCCTGATGGTGACTTTCATCATCAGGTAGATATTTTGTCCATCAACTGTAGCAGCCGGCATTTCATGATTGTTGATGCTTTCGCCACGTTGAAGTGCTTCCCAGAAAAAGACCTGGTGCATGTAATTGGTAAACCTGTCGTTAAAATTACTTTGGAGAGCGGCTTTTTTGTTTTTGAAATTAAAAAGTTCAACAAATGCCTGGTTGCAGTTGATAACTTCGCCATCCGGGAGTGCAATAAAGCTGGGGTTCAGGCTATCAGTAAAAAGCCGTTTGTACAGATTTTCTGAACCTGTAATAAGAAGTTCGTCGTGCTTCTTTTTAAGCAACTGCTTTATTTCAGCCAGCAGGTTCTTCAATAGTTTGAGACGGGCTTGAAGCTCTGCAGGCTCTTCGCTGTAGAAATATCGAAACAGATCGTTACGTCCGTTACTAAATGCAACATGGAGGCAGAGAGTTGTGATGCGGTCGGCTCGCTGTAATTCGGGGGGAAGCAGCTCTCTGTCAAAATTTTTCAATTCTGTAATCCACACCTCGTCAATAACCTCAAGACTAGGCTTAAAAAAATCATTACCCCCGTTCTGATGCAGGTTCTGCTGTTTGTCGGAGTCAGGAGATAATCCGCCCGGAAAGGTGCAGGAAAGGGACCATTGGGTCTCCTCCCCATCCTTTGTGCGGCATTCGCTGTAGTGAGCTCCAATTTCTGCAGCCGTCAGTTTCAAAAGTTCGAAAAGCGATTTATCGTAGGATCTAGCCAGAAAAACCGAGCGTGTAAGCTTGGGAAGAAGGCTTTCTACACGTTTTACGATTGATTGATTCATGTTTTATAAAAGTTGTAGGGTAAATCCTGCATCGTATAAAATATACCTTACCCCCCGATATGCCAAGTGCAGGCTGTAAGCCATTAAAATAATTTTCAAATTCAGTAGTATCTGAAACTATAGATTAAACTATACCTAATCTTTGGTTTGAAAATGTGGCCAACCGTGAATTTCGACGGACGAAGCTTTGATGTAATCACTTATATTTCATTAAGATTTTTTAATATTAGGATAATTTTATATCATCCACCTGTCATAAAGAAACACATTTTTTTCAACATTTCAGATCAACAACTGCCTGATCTGCAAATTTGATCGAAACAAGCAGTAACTAACTCAAAGAGCTTATATTCAAACGGAATGGAAAGCAAGCAAAATCATAAAGAAAGGCGTTCGAATGTACATACATACCGTTCGAACAACCAACTGTCCGGTATAGACAGAAAGCTTGCTGAGCTGGAGGATTTAAAACGCAGACATAAGCATTTAAACGCAGTGCACGAACTGCAAAATCGCACGGTGCGCCATTTTATGCATAATGTTATGTCTCCTTTAAGCGCAGTTTCCGGCTATCTTGAACTTCTGTCAAACAACTTAAACGGCACCTCTGATAATGAAAAACTCTCGCGCTACAGCTCTCACATTGGAGACGGTTTAAATGAGATAGGGTTTTTACTGGAACAGATTCACGATATTTACAAAGATGATTATGTTCAGGATGTCAAAAGTGAAAGTCCGGTCATTGAAGTAAACTGGCTGGTTGGTGAGGTGAAAAATATTGTGTCAAATTCATCGGAAATTAGAGCTTCAAAGATCATTTTCCATCAATCAGAAACGCCAGTGTATGTAGAGGCGGAGATTTTTCAGATCAAACTGATGCTCTACAACCTGATAACTGCAGCCGACTGTTTTTCAGCGAAAGAGAGTACGCTGGAAATTGAAGTAGAAGCCGATGAGACTGAGTTCGCCCTGATCATCCGAAGCTCGGGCGAGAGAGTTCCCGATGAGATTTTTATAAGTGTCTTTAATGAGAGAGAAATCGTTCGGCTTTCAGATGAGATTGATGAGGATTCATCCATTCTTTTGGGCCTGAAAATCTGTGCTCAAATTGCAGAACAGATTGGGGGACATATTGTTATGGATAAACGAAACAGGAAATCACCTAAGATTGTGCTCACCGCTCCGATGGCGGAAGTAGTTACTTTATATTGAGTTTTAACGGTTCTACAGTATATGTTCTGGATTGAGTGATGGCAGGTACTATGACTTATCCCGGGAAACCACAAAGTTTCCGGTAGAACCAAAAGTGGGATTGAGGGGAGCTCTCCACCTGCTGGCGAAGAGATGGGTATCATTCAGATTGGAATAGAATCAATGGACACCCCTCTAATTTTCACTTACCTGTTGATTGCTCCGCTTCGTGTTCAAAAGATGAGCCCCTTGCCCCGTAAGGAATCCCTTGAGGATTAGGGGAGACTCTCCTGAGATTAATCAAGAAGATGATTACCGAACTGAGGTTTTAAAGGTCTTAAAATGGGTTTTATTACCGGTTGGAGAGAATTATGAAAGTCATCAAAACTGGATATAAACGTTATTTTAATTGTTCTGGGCTGATTAAAAAAGAACTGCGAAGCTTAAGGATTTCACATCCTTTCCGATAACAATTCAAGCTCAAAATAATTTACTCAGTTGGTTTTTACCCTGTTCCCTGTAGTGGAAGCGATTCTTGTTCTTCAGGAATCAGACCGGGTATTTACCAAAAAGATTTGGGGCCAACGCTGAAGCCGGGGCGGAGTGGTTGCTGATGCAAATTGTCCAATGAAATGAATGAAAAGAGTACAGATTGGTAAAATTGATAAAGCACTAAATGAAGGTGATGCCATCGAATACGTCACAAAGTCTTTTACCGCTGATAAAATGCACAAAACAATAGGCCGATACTTCTACAAAGATGGAAATATCAATGGTGAAGTAGAGGAAGAAAGCTTTTTCAAAGGCATCCTGAAATCATAAAAACTCCATAAGGACGAGCCCTATTAGTTTAGAAGAAATTACAGAGATTCCCGAAGAAAGAGCAGTTGAACTGACGGGCTTGTAACGATTAATAAACAGCCTATACAGTCGGCATGTGTGCCGGGAACCGTTGCCAACATTGGACTGGGAATTGGTTGTGGCATGTAAAACAACGAATAAATGTAAGAAATAGGTGCCGTTATGAAAATGAACGTACTAATTGTAGACGACTGCTCTGTAATGCGCTTGATGATGAAGCGAACTCTCAAGATGAGTGATATGGCCGTTCGTCAAATTTTTGAGGCCTCAGATGGTGAAGAAGCCCTCAAATTCGTCGACACCGAAGATATAGACCTAATTATCCTGGACCTGTATATGAATGTGATGGATGGAATGGAAGTGCTTGAAACGCTGAAAATGCGTTCGGTCTCGAAAAATATTCCAATTTTGATTCTGTCAACAGAAAGTGCTGAAAGTATGGTTAATCAAATTGAAAAGCTGGGAAGTGGATTTGTTCACAAGCCGTTTTCACCGGAAGCGTTACGCAAAGAGATATTTAAGGTTTCGAACGAAAAAATTACGTTCTGCGCCGATATCTGTAATAATTGATGTCAGCAACCGCTCACCGGATCACTGTTAAAATAGAATGAATAAGCTTGGAAAAGGAATGTGCTCATTGTTCAGGATGATCCTTATGTAGCCTGGGATAAAACACGATGCTTAAACCGGAGGTGCTTACACTCGAGCTGGTAATGCCCCGCATGGACGGGCTTTCTTTTTTAGCTAAACGAATGAAGTATTATTACTCAATGCTGGTACCATTTAGACTGTAGAACGTCTGACATATCATCGCGGAGAAAGAACCAGATACCCCTAAAAGCGCCGGGCCTTAATTGGACGGTGCTTTTTTATTGATCGGTATTCGCAAGCCATTTGACATAAACCCGGTAAGCGGATCTTAGAGTAAGCAGTAAAAGTATGGGAATGATGGCGCTGTTCAGTTCCTGAGACCAAAAACTCCATCCGGCTAATATCACAACACAAGAGAGGATGGTTAGGGAAAAATAGCTTTGCAAGAGAAAACCGGACGGGTATCGGCGGGCTAAAGCCGGGATGAGTAGGAGATGTGTGGGCCATGCCCAGAAGAGATTCATATTATTGACAGTTTCAGTATGGAGCGAAAAAAACCAGAGAAAAAAGATAAGGATCCCTATCAATCCGACTATTCCAAATAGCGTAAGATCAAACCACTGATCTATTGTACGTTGTTTCGTGATGCCGTATATGGTGAAGAATATCCCGGCAAAAAACAGCCCCCAGGTTAAATAGGATGCCCATGAAATGGCTTTAGAATGATCTCTCTCTTCAATTTGGAGAGGTATTGTTGTGGTTTCAACCAGAGACAGTTTTTCGCCTTCAATGGAAATTGTGGCGTTATCGAACGAGGCCATCAGGAAGTCGGGCAGGAACATTTTCTCACTCTCCGTGGCCGGCTTATCAATTGTGCTCCCGAGCAGGAGGTCGATTCCAAGCCGGATAAAAGAGCGATGATCTACGTAAAGGTGTATAAGATTTCTGAACGTGCGGCCGGACTCATCGCTGGAGTTAAACTGAAGATTCTCGCCGAGTACCACCTCAAAAGCGTCTCGGATTCGGGTTGAACAGTTATCGTAAAGAAAATCGTATTGGTAGTACCTGTTCTCCGGTTTTGCATTGACGGTTAAAAACTCATAAAGAGCTACCTTTTGGCTGTGAGACAGGTTGAGGTTCTGCTCTTTCATCCATCGGCGGCGTTCACGATAGTGTTCAACGGTGAGATGGAAGGGGGCCGTCGAGAGGTAGTATTCAAGGTCACCATAAATAAATTTAGGAAGGAAGAAAGCATCAAAATGAAACGTTCCGTAGTTAAATGAGATGTCCAGATTTTGCTGCGGATCGGTCACCCGAACCGCACTGTGGCCAAACAGCTCTTCGGGAGCATCACCCGCACCTATGGTGATGAGTGAAATCTCGGCGCGGTCGGATAGCTGTACCTGCACTGCATTCGCAAAATCTGCAGACCCGAAACAGACGAAGACCAGGAGCATTAAATAGAGATGCTTCATGAAAAAGTAGCTACTGTTGTATTAAATTAAGATTGACGATTGAGCCAGGTATCAGACATCTGAAGTAGACAGGTTTATAATGATTCTGATAAACTCGTTATTATCCACCAAAGATAAAAAACAAGATTAAATTAAAGGCTGGCATTTGATAAAAAAGTCGTGCCTGTTTCAGCTGTTCTCCGGAAAGTAGCTGGCGCTTGGGCCTTTTGTCTCTTTTTTCTCAAAGCTGACTCTGATGCACGTGCCGTTCTTGCTCTCTATTTCGATTTCGCCCTCAAGTTGCTTTACGAGACTTTTAATGAGCGTCATGCCGAGCGTAGTGGAATTTTCCTGGCTGGCATCGATATCAAATCCAACTCCGTTATCAGCAATAGTAAGGTAAACGGTATTGGTTTCTTCTTTTACAGTAATGTTTACTAAACCTGATTTTCCGTTTGGAAATGCATGCTTTAATGAATTTGTAATGATTTCATTAAGCATAAGTGCACAGGGTATGGCTTGGTTAATGTTAAGTTTAACATCATCTGTATTCAGTTTCAAATCTACATTTTTTGAAGCGCCGCTGTAGCTCTCAATTAACAGCTGACTGAGTCTGCCGATATAGTTTCCAAATAATATATTTGCAAAGTCTCCCGAAGAGTAGAGGGTTTCATGGATAAGCGCCATGGAGTGAATCCGCATCTGACTATCCGAGAGTACTTGTTTAAGCTGGTCGTCATCAGACTTGAAAATCTCAAGCTGCAGCATTCCGTGAATAATTGCCAGATTATTTTTTACTCTGTGATGGATCTCTTTTAAGAGAACGTTTTTCTCTTTTAGCGCAGATTTTATCTTCATTTCATTTACCTTGCGATTGGTGATATCCTGCAGTGTTCCTGAAATCTTTTCGGGTTGACCGCTGCTGTCGAGGGTGACTTCACCACGCACGAAAATATAGAGATTGGAGCCATCGGGTTTTTGATATCTGAGTTCGAGATTTTCCCATTCTCCTCCACTTTTAACCTGTTCAAAAAGGGCAGTAACTTTTTGCCCCTCACTTTCCGGAAGCAGATCTGAAAAGTGTTCGATCGACAGGCTAATGGAGTCTTTATCGAGGTTGAATAGTTTAAAGACCTCATCTGTCAAATAAAACTCCTCTGTTTTTGGATCCCAGGTCCAGCTTCCCATTTTTCCAATTCGCTGGGCCTCTTTGAGAGCTTTCTCTTTTTTCTCGAGCTCTTCAAGCGCTAATTTTTCTTCTGTAATATCAACACCTATTCCGGTGGCATACGTCTTGTTTTCATCACGGTAACGAAATCCAACAAGTAAAATGGGGGTGCTATTCTTGTTTTTTTCAATAAACTTTAGTTCGGTTCTTACAAACCCCTCTTCAAAAATCTGAGATACCGCCCTCTTTGCTTTTTCGGCGTCATCCGGGCTGATAATCTGCTCATAAGATTTATTTTTGATCTGTTTTGATGGTCGGTTAGAAACCGTGGTTAAATTGTTATTCCATTTTTTAATTTTCCCCTGTTTATCCAGTAAGAAAAATATTCCTGGCAGGTTTTTGATCATCTCTTCCGTAAATCTTGCCTGTTTAAGGAACCGGTTTTCAGCCCGTTTTCTGTGGGTTATATCACGGCCTGTTACGAAATACTTATTGAGATCTTCTGTTATTGTCAGCTGAATCCACAATTGTTTACGTCTTTTGGTATTGAACTTTATTACGGTAGAAAATATTTCTGTTTGGTTACCATCAGCCCACTTTAGATAAAGCGATTTGAAAGAACTCTCTTTGATTAGGTCTGTTAACCTGACTCCCAGGATTTCACTAGAGGTGTATCCCAGAAGATGCTGAGCTTCATTATTGATATCTTCAATTTTGTGGGTCTTTGGGTTTACTAAAATTCTGAGATCCGTTGAATTTCGCAGAAAGATTGCGGACTGTTGAAGCTTAATATGGTGTTCTATCAGCTTCTCTCTTTTAACTCTCATCTCGAGCTGTGTTTCTATGGCATTGCCCAATATTTGTAGTGACTCAAGTTGTTTCTCGGAAAGCTTTGCGGGCTCACTGTCAAAAACACAGAGGGTTCCCAGATTATGCCCTTTGCTGCTTTTGAGTACTACACCGGCGTAAGAGCGTACCTTCCCATTTTTAACATATTCGAAGTTTTCAAAACGGGAGTCCAGGTTAAGATCATTCACAACCATATAGGTTTCTTCCTGAATGGTATGATTGCAGATGCTATGATTGCGCGGAATATTTTTAATATCCCACGTACCACTGCTTGATTTTGTCCACTGGCGGTCTTTGTCCAGGAAATTGATATGGGCGTGTTGAACTTCGCAAATGAAGGCGGCCAACTTTGCCAGGTCGTCAAATTCGCGCTCTTCGTCTGAATCGAGTATGTTATAGCGATAAAGCTCCTTCAGGCGAGTCTCTTCAGAGCTATGCTTGTTGGTTGATTTTTCCACTGGGTATACCCTCTTATTGCTGTTTCAAACAACACTCTTTGTAAATATAATAGCAAATTTTGATGTAAAATGGCGATTTTTGTAAAATCAGCACTACTGAAAACTGTTAGGTGAATAAATCCTTCCGTTTTTTATATCCCTCATAACACCAAAAAAACACTACAAAATAGACACGCCGGGAATTACTGACCCAATTGCATCTTTTAAAACACCCAGCGCAGCATTAATTGCATCCTGAGCAGCAATTACGCTGATGCCTGAGGTGGAAATCAGTACAGTTTCCACAGCATTACGTCTGATTCTTAAGATTGCCTCAGCCTGTCTCTGGTTCAACTTCCCATCCCTGACTTTCTCTGTCAGTAATGCCGATCTTTTCGCAAAATCCTCAAGTTCATCTTCTGCCAGCTCACGGATATCGCTGATATGATCTTTAACGACCGTTTCCATTGCCGTAATCATATCTTTTGCTATCGATTTGTAATCTAAATCTGCCATTTTTCTCCCCCCATTATTTTGTCAATTCAGTTTTTGCTTCGTTTCAGAGCCATTTGAAATTTTTGTATTGCTGTAAACTGAGCCATAATATCCGGCTTGATCTGTTCAATCACTTCACGGTCCAGCAGGTCTTGTTCGTGAAGACTGCGTATTTCAGTAATTAAATTATCATGCAGCCGTTCCAGCATCTCTACTATGAAATCTGAATCTGGAATCTGCTTATTTCTTTCAATCAGAACGGTTAAACGGGCGTCTGCGCTGTCGTAAAAATTATGATACTCTTCTGCCGGACCGATGCTTCGCTGCCACTCCGAAAACTGAATGATTACATTTTCCTGCAGAAGGTAGGTCTGTTCATCAGTCACCTGATCGTAAGGTGCAATCATCTGAACGCTGCAGGCAGAAAGAAGCAGAGCCAGCAGGATAAGATTCCACAAGGCAGCAGGCCTGCAGGATCTATTACATAGAAACGGGTTATTGTATTTGTTCATCCTATATCTCCTGTTTTTTTGGTGAACGATCCGATTTATAATTCAATATTTTCTCTTCATTATAATCAGAATATAGGATTGGTAACTTTTTAGCAAATAGCGGCTTTTGTATTTCTTTTATTGAAGCCATTTATGAAAAAGCAGTACCGTGAAACCCGAATCTATTTCAATCAGTATTATTCTTTTCGTTGATGCAGAGCTGTAAACAGATTGCTTCCCTTTCCGATCCGCCACACGACCTGAGTGAAGAAGCGAGCCGTACCTGGTTTGAGGTGGGGGGCAGGCTGCTGAGGGCGGAACAACTCGCTGACAAAATGGACATCTCATCCAGGGCAGCCAAACGCTTCCTAAATTTTCTGAGTGATGAAAAAAAAGTCTCCAGGTTAAAACGAGGCCTGTATATGAAAATGGCCTGAGGGATTACAGAATGTAGATGTAGGATGAGTCAACACTGTAACATTTTACTTGCCACAATCTGAACATCCTCCTCAGTCCCCTTTTTTAAGGGGGAATCTTATGACTCTAATTTAATAATCGAACTAATGATGTGTCAACGGTAAGCTATCCATAGAGTCATCGGATGAGTAATCCATGAATCATATATTGATCCAGCATGACTAGATTTTTCGAAAAACTCACCCCGAGCTTTCGGGGCTATACGACATTTTTTCGATGACACTGCACTAAAGTTTATACTACGCGGCAACGCCACTTTTTGGGGAGGATGATGAAACCACGGTATCTTTCTGTTGCTTTGCGCGAAAGGCTTTAATTTTGTGGCCTAAACCCGACAGCCGTTCCTTTTTAGTCGCAAATACAGGGCCGGTATTTTCATATTTTCGAATGACACCGACCATTTTCCGGGCCTTGTTTCAGCGGCATCTACTCTTTAACCCGGAATATTCACCAAGCTCATTAAGCGGACAGATCATTTTTCGAGAGAATATGTTGTTCAGACAACGGATCACAAAAAACAATTAACCGAAGGCGATACTTTCCGGCAACTGCATATTAGCAGGTTTTAGTTAAACGAAGTTGCTGCCGGACGGCAGATAAGTGTAAATGTAATTCCAAGTATCGGACTGTTTTCTGTGAGCATGATCGCTGCATGCCGACGGCTGGCTATGAGCTGTGCCAGGCTAAGGCCGATTCCCAGATTATTGGCTTTTGTAGTTGTGAAGGGGAAATAGAGATGATCTACAATTTCATCAGGGATGACTGACCCAAAGTTTGTGATGGAGATTTTTCGCGGAGATATAATCTCTACCCTGATCGGTTTATCGACCGCAGAAGGATGTTCCGCCGCATTATTTAAAAGAAGTGATATAATGCGGTTTAGCTCAGACGGATTGAACTGAAACTTCTTATCGGTGTGATTGACAATTTGTATGCGGTTTTGGAGATCTTCAGGATAGGAGTATAGCAGCTCTTTTGTTATAATTTCTGCATCAGAAAAAATAGTGTTCGGTTCATCATCGATGAACGCCTCAACATTATGTAGAAGCTCCAGCTCGTCCATAATCTCGAAGAGATAGTCGAGCCCTTCGCCAACTTTTGCCAGTTTACGCTTATCATTTCTGTTTGGGATATCCTCAACCATCTCCAGGTAGCCCTGCATTCCTGTCATTGGAGACCGGAGCCTGTGAACAAGTACCGCAATCATTTTACGAATCGTAAAAAGTGTGTTTTCATCCGGGGTGGACGCTGTATGGGTTAACATCAATTTTGTATAGATCTTTTTTTTCCAGGTGATTTGTTTCTTTACAGGTACCAGCCACTGATTATTGAAGTATGCAAGGATCGGCTCTTTGCCGCCGGTCTCAAAATGCACCGCACTACTCAGCAGTTTACCCTCTGGGCCTGAGGAAAAACGTACAGAACTGGCGGCCTTATTTGCCACAACCACAACATTACTTGCAGGATCAACGACAAACACGGGATCTGCAATGTCAGATAGTATAGATCTGAGTGATTTTATTGATCGATTTTCCATTTCATGTTTGCCTGTAGGGGTTTGTTTTAACTCCATTAACATACCAGTCTAATCTAAAGGTTTACAATGATTGGTAAAACTCCGTCCGGAATAATCTTACAGTATTCTGGGCGACTTAGACGAGTTATCAGCACTCAAATGGTTTGCTTAAGAGAGAAATCCAATCTGGAAAAAATTACCTTCCAGGCGGTCAAATATACTGCTGCACGTTTTTTTAATATATCCGAACTGTTTTGTTACCAATGTGTTGCGCGCTTTTTATAAGATTTACAATAATTGGCAAAAGGTTTGCGATATGCAGAGACAAAACAAGTTTCTTACTTGATGTGTAATGAAAATGTTCCGGTGCGGCAGGAAATGATTCATGCCTCATTTGGTAATTATCTTATAGGCGCAATCTTTCTGCAATGAAACAAATTGACAGTAACCACAGCCAGTTGCTCGCCCGGGCAATGGATACTTACACGCTTCGTCAGCGGGTTACGGCAGAGAATATTGCAATCCAGGTTTTAATAATCACAAGGTGGATTCAGAGGAGGAGCTGCGGCGTGTACAGAACGGTCTATTAAAATTGAAGATGAATTTCTCAAGGTTTTCGACTCTGACAGAAACCCGCAAAAGTCCCAAGTATCGGTACCAGCTCCGAGCCGAAGGCGATTCCCACGAAGTGAAAAACACGGGTACCGGGAAGCCTGTCAGATCTAAACCGTCACTTTTAGCTTGACACCACAATAGTACGATCTTTTTATAAAGTAGCACTCAAATAACCGGAAACCAATCAACCCATACCGACACTATAGTCAGTGCATCTGCAAAATGATCACATAAACTTAATACCGAAAAGTAATCCGTCTGAATTATATTGGAGCGATAGTTATTCGAATTCGGTTAATGAATCAAATGAAAAATCCTGTTAGAATATATTTCTCCGGCTCCATCAGAGGAGGAAGAAGCGATACAAAACTCTATCGGCAGATTATAGAGTATCTGCAGAACTATGGTGACGTTCTCACCGAGCACATCGGTCATGAGATGATTGAGGATGGAATTGGCCAAACGGATCGCCAGATATACGAACAGGATATGGAGTGGCTGCGCGAATCAGATATAGTGATTGCTGAGGTTTCTACTCCTTCACTGGGTGTAGGATATGAAATAGGCCGGGCCGTTTCGATGAACAAAAAGGTGGTCTGTCTCTACCGCTCAGAAGTGCGCAAAAACGTATCTGCCATGATTAAGGGTTCATCAAATCTGGAATGTGCTGAATATAAAACGATGGAAGATGCAAAAAAGATCATTCATGCTGTTTTCAGTCAGTAGTTTATACAAAACAACAATGGTGACGGTACATTTTATGATGAAATTTTATTACACTAAAGAGATGAAATCTTAAAAAGATCACAAAAAATTGATTATAAAGAATCGAGTCTTAAATAACGTAAGCAGCAAGCGATACACGATAAAGTTTGCTCAATCAAATCAAGAGGTTGATGAGGCCTTAAAACTTAGATATGACGTTTTTAAGGGTGAATTGGAGAGGAATTTCAATTTTGTGAAAGAGAGAGATAAAGATAAATTTGACGATCAGGCTCATCACCTGATTGTGATGGATAACGAGTCAAAAAGAGTCGTTGGAACGTACAGGATGCAAACGTACGAGCAGGCCAGTCAGGGAAATGGATTTGTCAGTAATAAACGATTCCACCTGGAACAATTTCCTGATCACGTTTTAGAAAATGCGGTAGAAGTGGGGCGGGCCTGCGTCAGTAAAGAGCATCGGAATGGAAGAGTTCTTTTCTTGCTTTGGAAAGGATTTGCCGGGTATTTAACTCACTTCAAAAAGCGCTATCTGTTCGGTTATTCCGCTTTTGAAACAAAAAATCTGTCTGTGCTGAAAAACACAGAGCACTATTTGAGAGATAATGGACACTATCATCCGGAATATTATATTGATGTGAGAGAGGGGTACAGGCTTCCAGATCAGCACAATGAAAATGGAACGGATGATGTGGATATACCGTCACTGCTGAGGAATTATCTTGATGTTGGATGTAAAATATGCAGCAGGCCATCGGTTGATGAAAACCAGTTATCTCACTGTATTATTCTGCTAGATCTGGAGACTATATCAAACCGGACCAGAAAGCTCTTCTTTGGGTAAAGTGATTAGTATTAAGAAGTTTCTAATGGCTGAAAAAGCGGAAATTTGAGCGCTTGATATCTGAACTGGACGCGGTTTAAATTTCAGACAAAAACATCCACGTATCTGCCAATCCCTTTCCGGATTAATCTAGCCGTTTGAAGTTTAACGGCTTCTTTTCTTGAAAGACGGTGGAAACACCGATCCGGTCGTTTAATGAAAAGGAAGCATGTTCTGAAAAACGTTCTGTTCTTAGCATCTCGTTCACATCTCTCATTTTATTCATGAGCTGAGGTATTCTGTTTAGCCTTGATTTTTTTGATGTAAGAGCCATAACATATTATTCATGTTACATACTGTTGATCGTTCATTCAAAAGCTTAAATCAGATCGCAGTGAAATCTTTTTGATTAACTTTCTGCGATACTAAATAATTAAATTATCGGTCTAAAGAACTCAAACGTAACCGTTTAGCCATTAGACTTTAATTAGATTCCTCCTTAAACACTCCGCGTACCGGCTCAGTAGCTCTGAAAGACCTCCTCTTTCATAAGATCCTGCTTAAGCTGAATTAGCAGCTTACCGACGATTTGTGAGATTCTGGCTTCAGATAGTTCAAGCAGCAGCGCAATCTCACTCATAGTCATATCCTCATAGTAGTAGAGTGTCAGAATAAGGCGGTCGCGTTCCTCCAACTGACCAATTTTCCTTTTCAGGCTCTCCGCAATTTCTTTCTTCTCCAGATTACTGTCGGGGGTTACGCTGTCGGGATCGGCGTGAATCTCATAATAGGTGCCGGAATCTTCGTCGAATGTGTTATCGAGCGAAAGGGCATTGCGCTGCTGAACGTAGGTAAGCAGCTGATGAAACTCATCTAGAGTCATGTCAAGTTCATTGGCAATCTCTTCTTCGCTTGGCTCTCTGCCGAGCTCCTGCGACTTTCGCTGAATAATCTCCTGCACCTGTCCGTACGTTTTACGCTGTTTACGCGGAAGCTGGTCTATTTTTCGAAGATAGTCGATTACGCTGCCGCGGATGCGGTAGTAGGCAAAGGTGTTGAACTGTATGTTTTTAGAACAATCATACGAGTCCAGGGCCTGAATCAATCCGCTGATTCCCGCACTTTCCAGGTCTTCGCGCTGCGTAAGCGGCTGATCAGGGCGGTTAATTTTTCCGATGATGCTTCTGATTAGCGGCATCGATTTGCTGATTATTGAATTACGAAGTCCCGGTGCCGGAAACTTGCAAAATGAGTCAACGAGTTCTTGTAGCGATACATTACCCATGATTATATCTCCTTTTTGGTTTGAGTCTTATTACTATTCATTTCCGGTATGGTAATTCTCTCGGTTCCCAACTCGCCGCGGATGCTATTCAGGAAAAAGGTTCCCAAATAAACCACGGTGAACAGAAACATGAATACAAGTATGCTTTTGTATAGTGCAACGTCAGGGTTGGAGCCTGATATCAGAAGCAGCATAAATTTGAAAAGAGAGAGATTTGCAATAAGACGTATTAACATGATATTTTATCTTTGGTGATAAATTGTTGGTTTAGATGCTGCTTGTGGCGATATTTTCGCAATCCCGCAACATTTTCCGTTATAAAGCAGAGTTCATTTATAGTAGCATCGCCGGTACCGTTGGCGGGCGTAACGTTATTATTTTCTTTTGAAGTCTTGTTCTCTTTTTCAGGAACGAGCGGTCTTACATTTGCACCGCTGTAAAGCGACGGATTACCGATGGTTGAATTCTGCCTGTTTACGCTCGGGCGGAGCGCTGTTTTTTCTGAATATTTTTTTTCTTCGGTATTATCCCGGTTTTTTCCGTAGGTGGAAATACCGACATTTTTTCCGTTAGCAGGCTCATTTTTTTCCGCATACCTTCGAAGAGCGTTAAGCGTACTATCTGATTTTTTCTCGGAATCCCGGTCTAAAGTCCTTTCAAAGCTCACACCATTATCCGGTTTCCTGTTCTCTGTCTGCCCCTGTCCGCTGCGGTTTTTCCGAGCGTGGAGTTCACTCATTTGCTTATCTGCAGCTACGGTAATGTCCGCATTAACACTCCTGTCGGAATCGCTGCTATCTAACACCACAACGTCATCGCCATGCATTTGTGGGGCGCTTTTCTTTGCGACTTCGATCGTTTTCCCTAAGAAATTCTTAAGTATCATGCGGGTGTAGGTTTTTCAATTTCAGTTTGTTGTATTCGTATTCTGTGGAACGTTTTGAACTGCAGATCCGAACTGATGTCATCGTATGACAGCATGTTTATAGTTTGCAAGATTGGTGCCATAAACTCGGGCAGTGTAAATCTGAGCACTGGCGACGTAAATAGAATCGGGTTGTATTCCTGGCGAATCATGGAGTCGAAAACTTCGGATGAATTTTGATAGAGCCGTTCCTGAATTGATAAAGAAGGATTGGAAAAGAATCTCCAGGCGGGCGTACATGAAGCCGCCCGATCCCACAAATACCATAATGGATACGATCATCAGCATCACCGAGGAGATCTTCTTACTAATACTGAGATTCCCCTCCTCGCGCGCTTTCTCGAGCTTGCCCTGAATGGGTATATCCGTTTTATGCTTGTCGCTTTTCTGATCAGACATGTGTAGCCGTAGTTGTTGTGTACATGCTGAATCTTTCAAATACAGTACCAGAATAAGTCTGGCCTTTAGCACGCCATAGAGCCACAAACGGTTGGCAAAAACAGGATAAATCATCCATCGTGAGGAAAAGATTTCCAAAAGGAGCTGTACGATTTTTACACCGGGTTTTCCTTCGGAAGAGAAAATCTTTCTGTTTCTTCGTCAAGAGGTGCAAGTATGGTGTGACACGGTGATCAGGAAAGGCTTTGGCTGGTGTCTAAACTGGTTTTTGGTGTATGAGAAGAGATTTTAAAGGATGTTGCGATCGGTGAAACAGAATGTGGAGAGATGGTTTTCAGCGGATGGCACAGATTTTGTTAACTCTACTTATGTAAACGCGAAAGACGGTTGCGGGAAAAGCAGTCGTCAGAACCGCGATATAATGAATACCCCATTATAATAAATAGTAATGATCGACAGATTTGAGCTCAAGTGCAGGCGATGAAGATGCTTATTAAAGCACAGGATCACACTGCAGATAACATGGCAACCTGTTTGAAGTGTTGGCTAGTGAAGTGTCA
>CAZXYQ010000030.1:0-27505 GCA_964644975.1 uncultured Rhodohalobacter sp. | reverse complement strand
AATTTACCTGCAGGTAATCAGGGATTATCCCGGCAGGGTCAAAATGGTGTACATTCGTGATGTGGATCCGGCCAGTCATGAGAGAGTAGTTAAAGTTGCCGGGGAAATTGAAGAGCTGGGAGTTGAAATGATGCTGGTCAGCGATACGATCGAAGCCGCCCGCCATGCGGTTTCCAAAGGGTGGATTATGGAAGAGGATATCGCAAATATAGCGGAAGGAAAGATGGAGGGCGAAGGCGTAACAGAATTCTAAATTTTGATGAACACAGGATTAGCCGCTCAGTTGCCAAGAAATTTAACTGTTAACACGGCACAAGGGTTCTATTAACTTTCATTCTTTTGTGCATCCGGTGAGGTGCTCAGCCCCAACTGCTCTTTAATCTGCTTTAATCCTTCACTGGCTTTTAGTTTCCAGTCTTCCGTAACATATCTTCGCACCATAAGAACGGAACAATCAGCTTTGTCGGCCACAATATCGGGAATCGTACCAAACAGAACATTTCGAATACCCCACTCACGCGATGCACCAATAATTACAAGATCGTGGCTTTCTCTCTCAAGCTCTTCAAATATCCCCCCGGTTACGTCTTCCGACTCTTTAATTACAATATCCAGTCTTTTAAAGCCAGCAACCAGTGGCTTGATTTTTTCCATCAGTTCTGCTTTTTCCTGATCCGGAACCGTCCCTTCTTTCACAAGCCTTAGAATCCTCAGTCTTGCTCCAGAAGCACGGGCCATGCGAATACCTATTTCAAGACCAAGGCGCGCATGAAGCCCACCACCCCAGGGCAGAACAATTGAGTCAAGTTTTTCTACACCGCGATCTTTCAAAACAGTAAGGTCCGCCTTCAATCCTTTAATAATTCGCTGAACCGGTGTATTGTAGATCCGTCCCACACTAAACCCCCCTTGCCACCCCATCACCAGCATATCGGCTTTTCTATCCTCGGCTTCCATCATTAAACCTTTAAATACATCATAGGCTGCTTCTGAGGCTGATTCAAATGTTGTTTCTCGAAGTGCCGGCAGATTATCCCCCGACCCATCGCCATCGGCTCTGTATTTTTTACCGATGTCATCAATACTCTGCCTTCTCGATTCTTTCTCTTCAAGCTTACGGCGAATTGTTGAAAGCGGTGTTTGATAGGGCACTTTCACCATATTTAGCCCGGTAACTTTACCACCTTCAGTACTGCCAGATGCAATTAAGTGCGCTACTTTCAGAAGCGCTCCTTCGTGCTCCGGGTTTGCAAGGGCCGTTAGCACATGGCGCGGTTCAGAGGCATTTAAAGCCCGAATTGCGGGAACCCACTCTTTCATGCCTTCATCTTCAAAGTGCTCAGTAGGGATGTTGAATACACCAAATCCACTCTCCTTCCATTTTGCTTTGAACTCTGGCAGTGCATGTTCTATTTCAACCCTGCTCCGTCCCCAGATCATATACCAGGCCAAACTCGCAATGATTAAGACAACTACGGCAATCTGTGCAAACGGACCCGAATAAACAATAATCGAGAGGCATCCCAGCGCAGCAAAAACCTGTAGCCAGGGAGTGCCCGGCGTTCGGTAAGTGGGTTTATACCAGTCAGGGCTGGCAGCTTTTAAAATCACGCATCCAATATTTAGTGCAGCATAGCTATAAAGCTGAAGAACACTTGCAATTTTGGCGAGGTCTTCGAGGCTGTCGAGCAGAAGAAAAGCCAGCGCAAGAATTCCTGTGAGTATAATAGCACGATAGGGTGTGAGTAGTTTTTCGTGGATGGCACTCAGCCAGTTCGGTACCATTCTATCCCGTGCCATAGCAAGATTAATTCGCGAAGACGCCATAATACTTGCGTTTGCTGAAGATAACGTTGCCAAAAGCCCCGCTATAATAATTGCAATCCCACCCGGGCTTCCCAGGAATCTACGGGCTGCAGTTGCTAACGGATCTCGGACTTCACCGATGGTTTCCTGCGTAAACATACCTCCAACCACCATCACAATCACCACATATAGTACAGTAACCAGCGCCACGGAACCGATAAGGGCGCGGGGTAAATTTTTGGATGGATTCTTGATCTCCTCGGCCACCGCAGCGATTTTCACAAATCCAAGAAAAGAGACAAACACCAGCGCAGTTGTCGCCGAAATGGATTCAAAACCAAACGGCATAAATGGAGAATAGTTTGCCGTATCGATGTAGAAAATGCCGAATACGCTGAAAATACCAAGAATCACAAATAGAGTTAAAACAACGACAACCTGCGTTCGTCCCGACTCTTTTGCCCCTACTACGTTCAATATGGTTAAAAGAATACCACCGATAGCCGCTCCCCAGAAAGCCGTTACAGGAAGAAATTGAGAGAGATATTCACCCAGACCGTACAGGTAAAAAGCGATGGCAAACGTTAAGCTCAGCCATATTCCAACGCCGGAAATAGCGCCCATTGCCGGACCCAAAGATCGTGAAACGAAAAAATAATCTCCGCCTGATGTTGGCATTCCGGTAGCGAGTTCAGCCGCGCTGGATGCCGTGATCATACAAACTACACCTGCAGCCAGGTAGGCAAAAATGGCTGCGGGTCCCGACATCTCGAGTGCCACACCTGCGAGTAAAAATATACCGGCACCGATCATGGTTCCGGCTCCAATGGTTAAGGCATCCCAAAAACCAAGTTCACGTTTTAAATCACTCATAAATGACTCGATTCGCAATTTTTACACAAAAAAATTAATATAGTAAACTCATATAATACTTCTTGGTAAGAATTATAATTTACTCCGGACTATACAAGGAAGCGATTTCAGAACTTATTTCTAAGGATATACATAAATCAGTTGCAAGACATTGGAATCGGAAAGAAAAAGAGGTCTCTGTTTATGCACTTCCAAGGCGTCAATAACCGTTACACTGGATAATAGATCAAGCTGGCGATTACCGAGACTGTTTAATCATTTAAAACTCTGTTTCTTGGAATCTCAGAACAGAGCAAATTTGCCAAGATATTGTATGGATCCGTTGCTGCTCGTGTGGCTAAAAAGGATAATATTAATGTGGTGATGATCCGGGGCAAGCAGCACAAACACTGGACCTTAAAAGCAGCTATTGCTAAACGGTTATCTGAATAAAGATGTCAGCTCTAACCGATCAATATATAGGTCCGTTGGATTTTAAGACCGTGATGGCCCTGTTTTAGGAAATCTGCATTAACCTATAGTTGAAATCACGGTGCCGGAAGCATCAATCTTTAGCCAAGCTCGATTCATCTTCTTTTTCATGGTTCCGCGCCACTCCCCACTTTTATAAATGAGGCAATATGCCGGCAGCAGCCCATATTTAAGTAAATAATATTGAAATCAAATCAAGAAAGAAATCACCGATACCGGTAGAAGGGAAAGCTGATTTTTTATGAAGAAAAAAGTGAACTTTCCCAGATAGTAATCCACCTGATTCGGGTAATTTATTAATTGCTGAAGATCGCGGCATCTAGTAAACCGATTCTATTTGTATGTACAAACTGTGATATGTGTAACTTCTATTATTTTTTGTATAACGCACTTTTTGCCAGTTTTTTGCAATGTGTATTGATGAATAATAGATTAAATAAGAACCTTCCCAAGACTCCAACAGGAATTGAGGGATTTGATGAAATAACTTTAGGTGGATTACCAAAAGGCAGGCCTACGCTCGTCTGTGGCGCCGCAGGTTGTGGAAAGACACTTTTTGGATTGGAGTTTCTTGTGCGTGGAGTAACGCAGTTTGATGAACCGGGCGTATTCATGTGTTTCGAAGAGACTAAAGACGAGTTGGTCGCTAATGTAGCTTCCCTGGGTTTTGATTTGCAAGATCTAATCGATAAGAAAAAAATTGCCCTCGACCACGTACATATTGAGCGCAGTGAAATAGAGGAGACCGGTGAATTCGATTTAGAAGGTTTGTTTATTCGCCTTGGCTATGCAATAGACTCAATTGGAGCAAAGCGTGTTGTATTGGATACGATAGAATCCCTTTTTTCCGGCTTGCCAAACCCACTCATCCTACGCGCTGAACTGAGACGTTTATTTCGATGGCTAAAAAATAAGGGTGTAACGGCAATTATTACAGGTGAACGCGGAGATGAAACGCTTACCAGACAGGGGCTTGAAGAATACGTATCCGATTGTGTTATTTTTCTCGACCACCGTGTAACCGAACAGACGTCTACTCGTCGTCTGCGTGTTGTAAAATATCGCGGAACGGTGCATGGAACAAATGAGTACCCATTTTTGATTGATGAGGATGGTTTTTCAGTATTACCGGTAACATCCCTGGGATTAAACCATACCGTATCAAATGAAAGAGTATCAAGCGGGATAAGCGCCCTCGATAAAATGCTTGAAGGGAAAGGCTACTACCGCGGCAGCACTGTGCTGGTTTCGGGTACTGCCGGAGTCGGAAAAACAAGCATTGCAGCTCACTTTGCTGAAGCCGCATGTAAACGGGGGGAACGCGTTCTCTATTTCTGTTTCGAAGAATCTCCAAATCAGCTGATGCGTAATATGCGTTCCATTGGTATAGATTTAGAAATCTGGCAACAGAAAGGTCTGCTACAGTTCCAGGCAACCCGTCCAACATTTTATGGCCTGGAAATGCACCTGGCGGTCACTCACAAAACTGTAAAAGCTTTTAAACCTGATATCGTTATTTTTGATCCCATCAATACGTTTGCAATCAGTGATAAGCAGAGCGAAGTAAAAACAATGTTGATGCGCATTGTTGATTTTCTCAAGGCCAATCAAATAACAGCTCTGCTTAGCTGCCTCAGATCAAGTAAAAGCTTATTAGAGAGTTCTGAAGTTGGATTATCATCCTTGATAGATACACATATCATGCTCCGTGACATAGAATCGAGCGGTGAACGAAACAGGGGGATGTACGTTCTGAAATCACGCGGAATGGCAAACTCGAACCAGATTCGTGAATTCATTTTAACAGATCAAGGTGTTGAATTGCGTGAGCCTTACATCGGTCCAAAAGGAGTTTTAACGGGTTCAGCTCGTATTGCGCAGGAAGCTAATGAAAATGCCGCTCTGTTGATTCATAAAAAAGATATTGAACGAAAAAAACGAGAATTAAAACGTAAACGAAAGGTAATTGAAACGCAAATTGCTGCCCTGCATGCCGAATTTGAGGCCGAAGAATCTGATACCAATGTAATGATAGAAATAGAACAGGATAAGATTAAACGACTGAAGCAAGATAGAATTGAAATGGCAGAAAGCAGAAATGCTGCGATTAAAATGAGTACAACTAATAATTTGGAAAAAACTGAAAAGGCTAACCAATGAACGGGAACTCAGGTATAAAATTGAAGAAAATGAATCAAGTTGGGGTGGAGAAGGATCTATGGGTACTTCGGTTATATGTTGCCGGTCAGTCACCAAAAGCAATGACCGCATTGAAAAACCTGAAGAAAATATGTAGAGAACAATTAAACGGTAAATTTACAATTGAGGTAATTGACCTGTTAGAGAATCCACAGCTGGGAGCCGAAGACCAGATTTTCGCTCTGCCAACCTTAGTGAGAAAATTACCGGTACCTGTTCGAAAAATAATTGGTGACCTCTCAAATACTGAGCGTGTTCTTGTCGGATTAGACATATTTCCGATTGATTAATTTCTAATAACATTCATAAAAACAGAGTTTTGGTGAAGAAAAATACAATAGTGAAAAGCCTGCCGGAAGATATTGAATTGACAATGTCTGAACCGCGTGAAGACGGGGATAAATATGTTCTGCGTTTATACGTAACCGGTTCAACAAGTCGGTCGGCATTGGCCATAACAAATTTGAAGAAGCTTTGTGAGAACTATCTTAAAGGGCGGTACGAACTGGAGATCATTGATCTGTATCTGAAACCCGGCCTTGCAAAAGGAGATCAGATTATAGCAGCCCCGACATTGATTAAAGAATTACCACTACCATTCAGGCGTATTATTGGCGATATGTCAAACAGAGATAAAGTACTTTGTGGATTAGACCTCAGAGGAGTTTAGGAAATGCAAAATTTGCAGAATTTTAATCTATGAATTGAGAAAAATGCCCCTGACAAAAAAACAGCTCATTTCTGAAAATGAGCAATTACGTTCTCGTGTGGTTGAAATTGAAGAAGCCCTTTCTGCAATTAGAAATGGAGAAGTGGATGCGATTATGGTTTCTGGCAAGAAAGGGGAACAAGTCTATTCTGTTAGTTCTGCTGAAACACCCTATCGTACATTTATAGAAGAGATGAGTGAGGGGGCCGTTACCCTAACAAAAGAAGGGACCATTCTATATTGCAATCCTAAATTTGCTGAAATTGTTCAGGCACCCTATGAAAAGGTTATTGGCTCAACCCTCAAGGAATTCATTACTCCGGAAGATAATTTAAGATTGGATGACTTTCTTGCCCAGGTATCTTGCAAAAAGCATGATGTTTTGATTGTAACCCTAAACAACACTCTGTATCTCAGACTGTCCGTTCACCTTTTACCGCGATATTTGCAGGGTGAAAACTATATACTCATTGCGACTGATATTTCAGACTTAAAGAAAAAGGAGATTGAACTTAATGATATCATTGGCAATTTATTAAAGCTCACTGATGGTTTGCGGGCACTGCGTATCGACAATATTAACGAAACGGTTGATGCCATAGGCAAGAAAAATAAATTAGAGCGCATAAATAGTAATCTATTCAAAGAAATTAGCAAGCTTAACAACTTAATCGATAAGCTAAAGAAACAGCAAAGGTTGCAAACGCAAGAAATTAATATTCACTACAATATATTTCCGTAAACGCACTCCTCGCCGTCACTGGTTTTCTAGCACACTTTTGGTTGCCTTCATAATACACGCAACTATGCAGTTTTCACATAAATGCCCAATGGAGAATCGTTTTTCGTTGGCAAAATCCCGGTGCTTTTGATGTAACCATTATCGATTATCATTCCTGAAATGGTGAAAACCATGATTCCACAAAACAGAATAACCACACATCCCGGGACGATTCTGCTAAAAGAGTATCTTGAACTGATGGGGCTAACTCAGAAAAATTAGCAGATCACCTGGATATCCCCATTCAGCGTATTAATGAAATTGTACGGGAGAAAAGAGGAGTTTTTCCTGATACGGCCTGGCTGATGTCAAAGGCATTCAAAACCTCCCCTGGGTTTTGGTTAAATTTGCAGTCGATGTACGACTTATCCTCAAATCACCCAAGCAAAGAAACTACTCCTCTAAAAGGATTTCAGGCATAGCAGCAAATTAACCGGTTATTAACTTGCTTATAACCCGTACTTCCGTTCCCGGGGGTAATACACCCCCGAGTCAAAGCTCGGGACAGGCCGGGACCAGAAAAGCACTGGCAGGGGAGATAACAATGATCCGCAACTCTCAGATACAGTTTAAAAGATCTGGCCACTCATCTTTTGAACGCGAAAATGGTGTTTATTCAGCCCCGGCTTTTCGGGGCGATACACCTTCACAAGCCATCTCATACGCTCCGGTTAACCTAAAAACCTCACTTACGCCGCCAAGACCGGTTGAATTCCTCACATTGATAACTATTTACCTGTCAATGATATTAGTATCATCTTTTCCACGCTTAAATAAGAGAGATATTTATAATAGTATACAGGCTTGTATCTGTGGTATACATTTTTATTTGCAATACAATGCCTTAGTGACTTTAAAATAGTTCTTAAATCTCTTGTATTTATTTCGGGAGGGAGTGAATGATCCGAATAAGAGAAATATCCGCCAGCCAACCTTAAAATCAATCATGGATATTATGAAACATCAATACAATTATACATTTCTTATAGCAGCTCTGCTTCTGTCGACGGGATTCATCAATCCGGCGTACTCAAATGATCATAACTGGATTATTTATACGCAGAGCAACACCGGTCTTCCGGGTAATAACATATTTTCGATATCTGAAGGAGATAATGGTCAAATGTGGTTTGGTACGTTTGAACGCGGACTCGCCGTTTTGGATGACGGGCGCTGGACTATTTTTAATACAGATAACTCACCCCTGCCAGATAATAACATACATAAAGTCCTGAAATCGCCTGAGGGGGCCTATTGGATTGGCACCGATGGCGGAGTAGCCAGGTATTATAACGATGAGTGGACAGTATACAATTCGGAGAACTCTGAACTTCCCGGTAATGGTATCCGGGATTTAATCTTCGATGATAACGGAACTCTCTGGGCAGCATTACACAATAATGGATTTGCTTCATTTGACGGAGATAACTGGACAAGCTACAAAACTGATAATTCCGGGCTGACCGATAACAACGTTCAGGCCCTCTCGTTCGATAAAAACGGGGTACTCTATATTGGAACATCTTCCCGTGGTGTGCAGTGGTTTGATGGCGATGACTGGGGAGTCTGGAATACAAACAATTCTGATATTCCCTCTGATCGTGTATTTGATATTGATTTTACAAGCGATAACAACGCCTGGTTCAGCACCAATGAAGGAGTTGCATATTATGACGGGGACATGTGGACAATCTATAACCGTACAAATTCTGATCTCCCCAATAACATTGCCATAAGGGTGCTGCTTGATGAAGATGATAATCTTTGGGTTGGGTTGAGTAATAATACAGCCTTCTTTGATGGGGCAGAATGGACAATCTATGGAACGGAAGGGCTTGTACGAGACTTGTTTATCGACTCATCAGGGGATGTGTGGGTAGGAACAGCTTCCAATACCTGGGGAAGTGCGGCAAGAAAAATAGACAGTAATGGTGAGATAACATCATATACTACAATCACAACAGGATTAATTTCTAATAATGTGCTAAGCGTGCAGATAGATGGGAATCGGAATGCCTGGGTTGGATCTCAAAACGGACTCATGAGGTTCAGAAATGACAAGTGGGATCTCATCAATACTATGTATGATGACTTTAATGCCGGTGATATTCGAGAGATCATAACTGGAGATGATGGCGTAATCTGGTTTGCTACTAGTTTTCAGGGACTCTTTTCTTTTGATGGAGAGGCCTGGACACATTATACCAGTTCCAATTCAGAGCTACCGGGCAATAATATACGATCTATAACAATAGGCCCAGATGGAACTTTATGGGTAGGAATGTCTGGCCAGGGTCTTGTAAAATTTGATGGCTCAAATACAGAAATATTTAGTAGCACAAATTCCGATCTGCCCAATAATACTGTTGAAGCGATTGAATTTGACAACAATGGCGTGATGTGGATCGGAACGCTCGATGGTGTTGCACGCATGGAAAATGATACCTGGACTATTTTTAAGGAGGATGAATCTGATATTGGCCTGAAAAGAGGCTACCGCATCGCAATAGATTCTAACAACGATGTCTGGGTTGGATCAGATACTTTTAATGGAATATCACGATTCAACGGGGCAACCTGGAGTCACTACAATGCCGATAACTCCGCACTTCCAAATGATGAAATACGCGCTTTGACATTCGATGCCGCTGGATCTCTCTGGATCGGCACAAATGGCGGAGGTGTTGCGAAGGTCAATGGCTTTGAATGGACCGTTTTTAATACGGAAAATTCAGAACTGCCCGGTAACACTGTGAGAGATTTTTCATTCGATACCGATGGTAATACCTGGATTGCCACCGATGGCGGTCTTGCTCTTTACAACGAAAGTGGAGTAACCGTTGGCATTGCTCAGCCTGTTTCAGAAGTTCCCTCCGGATTTGAACTTGAACAGAATTACCCAAATCCGTTTAATCCGTCTACGAACATCGTTTTTTCAATGACTGAACCGAGTGCAGTTCGCTTAACCGTTTATGATATGACAGGGCGTGAAGTTGTACGGCTCATTGAAGGGAAATATCCTTCAGGCAGTCACTCGGTAGTCTTTAATGCCGGAAATTTGGCAAGCGGAATGTATCTCTACAGACTGGAACTGAATGGATTAGCTCAAACCCGTAAAATGCTGTTGATCAAATAGCGCTTCATCAGCGGCATTTTTATGGTTCCGAGACACTCCCCGCTTTTAAGAAGTCGTGGAATTATATGTTATACATTTTAAAAATTGATGCTGAAAAGAATATCTATATCAACAGTACTCATATTAGTTCTTTACACGAATGCTTTGTTCGCACAGGATGAAGTAACAATTCCAGTAGGTGATTCAACGATTGTATATTCACCGCTTATCTTCTTGAATGCATATGCAGATGCAGCAGGAGTTGATATCTTAAGTGAATCTGAGAATTCAAATATAACCCGATTAAGACTATGGGGTACACTTTCTCACAGTTTAGCGGCTCGGTTTTTGGACATCAGTATCGATTCAGATCAGATAGCTGGCAAGTGGTACGCTTCTTGGGCTAATGATTCAAGGCAAAATATTGAAAATGAGGCTTATGAAAAATGGAACTGTATTTCTGATATACAGACAGTTTCAACTAATTTTGGATCAAGATCCGGGTGTTTAATTGCTGAAGCAGAAACGGAGGAACTTAGACATATTCGAGAACTTGTTTTTGAGTCAGATTTTATTGAGTTATTGCGTCAACCACTTGAAAGAAGAGTTCAGTTAGATGGTAGTAGTCTACGTGTAGAAATGCTTGATCAAGAGGGGCATAAGTTCATAAGTTTTATGAGTTATCATATAAATAATCATCCACAGAAAAAGTTGATTGAAAAAGCCAGAACAGTTTTAAATTTATGGCAAAATTTTTCACCGCAATAAAAATGTATAACAAAGTGGCTCAAGCGGACGAGTTTGCGTTTTGAGTCAAATTCATAACTTACAGGCTCGCCGCTTAGCCACCGAACCGTTAAGGGCTAAAACTCTTAGACCCTTATCCTAAATGAGAATCATTATGAAAAGGCTTAAATGTTGTATTTTTCTCCTCTTGATACTAATCAATGTTATTTGCGTGACTTCAACCCAAAAAGCATTCGCTAAAAACGATGATCAAGAAAAGAAACCAACTCTTGCTTGGATCAATTTAGGATTAGGTGCAGTTGGTGGCAATGACCTTTCAGGTTTAGGCCTTATTACAAATGCCCATTATAATTCTAAATATGGATTATTTGGGTTGCGATATTTTAAAGCCGGTGATACAGCAATGCACATTGGTTTCGGAAACTATATCGACGAGATTTCTGAGTTAAGTCTCACTTATGGATATTCTCATAACTTTAGCATTTTGAACCTTTCAGCTTCAGCAGGAATCGGTGCACTTTGGGGCGAAGAGCGAGGCCCGGGGGCAGGTGATGATTTCAGTGTAGTTTCTTTTCCTATTCAAGGAAGCATTACAATACAACCTGTTCCAATTATCGGATTGGGTGTAATGTTGTCAACGACCGTGAATTCTCACAGCACAATATCAGGAGCTCATTTTGTTCTTCAACTTGGAAGATTACGATAGTAATTTATGGAACTATATTTAACGCAAAAAGCCCAGTAACAAGCATTTCCTGCTGATCTTTAAAATTTATAGCACGCAGCAGAAATACGGGGCCGTTAATTGTCATTAAAATTACCGAGTCATGAGAAGATATCAAGAGTCAATTACATCAATGAATACAGATATGGTTTTGATTTCCGTATTCCCAATTTTCTTTAACACTAATAGATCTTTGTCTCCGGTCAGCAAGTAGTCAGCTTTCCCATCAACTGCCAGCGACAGCAAAAAGTTATCTTTTGTATCCCGACATTTTGTTATCTCTGATGTTACATTCACAAATTTGTTCTAAATTACGTACATTTAATAGAACGTAATTGAATCTTTCCGAATCATGTCACAAATACAACTTGACCAAGATATCCGATCACTCTCAGATTTTCGAGCTAACGCGGCCTCTTATATAGAGCGTGTTAAATCAAAACGCCGACCACTTGTTCTTACCCAACATGGTAAAAGTTCTGCAGTATTAATTGATGTAGAGGATTATCAAAATCTGCTCGATAAGATTCAGTTACTGGAAGAAATAACCACTGCCCGAAAGGAGTTAGAAAATGGCGAAGGTGTTAGCCATGAAGAGTTCTTTAGTGAATTGAGAGCCAAATATTCATCATGAAAATTATTTGGTCTCTAACTGCCAGAACCAAAACCAAAGAAATTCTCGAGTACATCTCTGAAGACAATCCAGATGCTGCTTTAACTCTTATTGATGAGTTTGAAACAAAGGTTGAAAAGTTAAGACTAAATCCAAAATCAGGCAGAGTTTTACCTGAATTAAAAAATAACAACATCCGGGAGATAGTTGTTCATAAAAATTACGGGGTCATTTATGATATTAACCCTGATTCAATTATAATTTTAACAGTACGTCATTTCTGACAAAAATTTACTGCTTCTAAGCTATAATCCACACCGGTGACTAACAATGCGACTCAAGCGGACGATTTTGCGGTTCGGAAATTCCAAACAATGCAAATGTCAGTCAATGATTTAGCCACGCCGCAGAAACGCCAATCCGTTAATTGACACCCCGTTATTCAGTCAAATAAAAACAATTACATAAAATGAGTACACTAAAACATCTAAGCTGTATAACCTTAATGTCAATTATAATGTGGGGATGCAGCACGCAAGATCAAAAGGATTATAGAGTGGAAATTATGGCATACGACTATGCATTCCATTCACCGGATGAACTACCCTCGGGGTGGATTACTTTTGTTTTAAACAATGAGCAAGCTCACGAAATTCATGAAATAAGTTTTGCTCGTATACCGGAAGGCATCACCTATAGTGAATATTTGGATGAATATGTCGGAGCCTGGGAAATCTTACTTGAAGAATATCAGGCCAGTGAAGTGGAACGGTCCGGTATTTCGGCACGTGTAAATGAACTGTTACCCGACTGGGCCAGTGGCGTGGAATATGTGAACGCCAGGGGACTGGTTTCTGCGGGAAGATCAGCCGAGAAAACCGTGTATTTGGCCCCGGGATTATATGCTTTGGATTGCTGGGTCAAAACTGAGGACGGGATCATTCATATCACCGGCGGGATGACAAGACCGCTTACCATCACGGACGAATCCACCAACAGTCCTGAACCCTCATTTGATAACAGCATAACACTGCATGAAAATGAAATCGATGTTCAATGGAGTGCTGAAACAGGCTTCCATTCTTTTGCTGTATGGATGGAAGCAGACTCTGAGGGGAATCCGGCTCATAATAACATTCATCTGATCAAGCTGGAGGAAAACACCGATCTGGATGAAGTAAACAGATGGATGGATTGGTACAAAATCGGAGGCCTCAGAGCCCCTGCACCTGCCGATTTCCTTGGAGGTGTTAGCACCTATGATGCTATTCCCGGTGAAAGTGCTACTTACTTTTCTTTGGAAATTGATGAACCCGGGGACTATGCCTGGATCGTTCAGGTACCTGAAGGTGAGCAACTGTGGAGTACATTCAACATCCAATAAATAGTCTGAACCTTTCTACACTCCTGATTTTATATTTGTCTATGAATTCGAAGCAGTTAACAGCGCGTTTCAAGCGGAATGGAAACAGTTGGTTGTTTGTGGCACATTGCCAGTTCCGCCCCTGCACGTATTACTTGAACTCAGGAACTCTCTGAGTTCAATGATCAAATGACGATTATAAAAGCCGCCCTGGAAAAGGGCTCCTCTTTTATCCCGCGCCAGCCGGTGTTTTTCTAGTCCCGACTTTTGGAATGAGAATCAAAGAGATGTCCAACAGTTTGTATTAACATTCGATGGACACCCCTCTGTTTCTCCCCTGTCAGTACTTTACTGGTCCCGGCCTGTCCCGAGCTTTGAATCGGGGGTGTTTTACCTCGGGGAGGGGAGACTTTGGTTCACACTATCACTGCACCGCCGAGTGCCGCTCGCTCTGAATTCCATAATGGCTGTAAACTGAATTAACGAACTTGTCATCAGCTGTCATTGGCCAGTTGTCTTCGTCGAAGCTGGGGGCATTTTCCAATTTCTCCTTACTGATATCCAGACGTATCGTATCGTCTTTATCTGAAAACCGAAGGGCTTCAAGCGGTATGGCAAATAGCTTGCTGCCGATACCCATAAATCCTCCAAAAGACAATACAGCGTATACAATTTCTGCATTGTTCGGATCGATCATCAAGTCTTTGATGTCCCCTATATTTTCATTTTCCATATTGAAGACATCTTGCCCCGTAATTGTGGATGAAGATAAAATTCTTGATTTCATAATTGTACTGTTTTTGATTGTTCGTGGTTTTGTAATTTATATGTAGTTGTTTACTACAATTTCGTAAAGCATTTGAATCAGCTTCCAACAGCTTTACCCCCTTTAGATGAATGAACCGGCCCGATATGTAAGAAGCATCTTGAGATGCTGAAAAAGATAGGCAGGTACCAGTTCCAGAGGTGAAAAAAGTGAACCTGCATCTTCACAATGAGACTTTCCTGTGAATAATGCAGGTTTTAGAGGGGGGTAAGTTGCTCTGCTTAGTCTGAACCTTCAACTTTTACAATCTTATTATATACTCCCATTAATAAAATTGGAGCGGCCCACTGCCCTACAAACAGGGCATAGTCGTTCTTTTCTATAAGTTTAAGGGTCAATGAGACGCCCATTACACCAAAAGCAGTCCACAGATAGGCATCTGATGGAATTTCTGCGGTATAATCTTCTATCTCTTCAGCTGTTTTCCCTTCTTTTTTCTTTTTTGCCATTGTCTTGATCTTTTTTTTAAGGTTATGTTTAGGTACGTATTGTTAGAAACATGTTGTTGACATTATTTTTATTTCTGCATTCATAATATTTAAGCCGGTTTGATCAAATACTTCTCGTATTTAATTGTTGCTAAAAAAAAATGTTTAGTTTGTAACCCAGTGCAGCTCCCCACCCGAAAATTATATGAGCAACCAGTAGGTGGATATAATATTTTTTCAGATCTATTAATGGAGGTTTCGGATGGATTGAAAGCACAAAATGCCATCCGGCCACACCTATAAAACCACAAATCAAACCAAAAAATGAGCCGCTAAGAAACGAAGGATCAACAGATGTCATTTTCCAAAAAATATGGAAACCGACAACGAATACAGCTCCAATGACATAATGTAAAATCCAGCCTGGAATAACGGGCTTTTTTTCAAATTTGAAGGTTGATTAATAGTTGGTTGAGTAAATCCGGCTCCTTGAAATTTCCGCCTGTTTTTCTTGAAAAAATATAGCTGAATAAAGTCATCATAGACGTCCCAATCAAAGTTCCGAAAATGATAGCCGTAACAGTCATACATACTCATCATTAATATATTTCAGTTGAGGACCCGAGTCCGATTCTTACATTGTAAACATAAAAGCCCCCACGTATAAAAGGGGGGAAACAGGCTTGAACTGCAAAGATTTTCCGAAGTAATGGGGATGATCATCCGAACGTGGAAAAACCATGGATCCCCTCACCCTGCTAGAGGAGACTCATTACCGAATAATTGAATTGATTACGCAGGCACTTCAATGCTGATCATTTCACGGCATATGCGCGCGCATTCGAAGCAGGCGTCAGCACACTCCTGGCAGTGCTCCATGTTTTTATGCTGTTTACATTCTTGACCACAAGCTTCACAAATCTCGGCACAGATACGACAGATACGGTCTGAAAATTCGGATCTCCGGGCCATAAATTTGGCAGCCATATGGCATATATCTGCACAATCCTGATCGAGCTGAATACACCTTGTCAACATGTGAATGTCATCTTCCTGCAGACAAGCTGTTGAACAGTACGAACAAGCCGCTGCACACCTGTTACACGCTTCTATACATTCCCGGTATTTATCATATATCATATTTCACCCTCGTTTTTTTACTATTACTCTTTTACTATTTCGTTTTCTCAGTTTATAAAAAAGAGTTGGTTATACATTTATATCTCTTTGAGTATTTGTTACAGATTTACTTTATAAAAGATTTACTAAAACCGTATGTGGTTTTATACCAACCGGAGTTCGATTGATACAAAAACCGGTGTATTAATTAAGCTATCTGATAGATCCCCCACGATTAAAGGTAATGGGGGAAGATTTGAAGAGATTTTAGATCTTGAAATTGTCAATTTGATTGAATCAACTCTGATCAGGTCATCTTCCTTATACGCATCGCGTGCTTTTCATCTTTTCACGAGGGGATCCTGACAGGAAAGGGGGGCAATTACATGTTCATTACCGGTTTGGCGTGTTATGTAGTATATATGCAACGTAACCTGAAGATCATATAAAGGCAGTAACAGATTATCGTTGTAACTTTTAGGACAACAGATTTATGATAAACGGATAGCTATCCCTTTAACTTTTTTTCCAAAAGATCCAGCAATGTACAAGTTGAAAAGAAACGGATCTCGAAGAACAACAGTGTCAGAGAAATATAACCGATATGTAAGCTGAGAAATTACCGTTTTTACTGTTTCAGGTAATGGAGTAATGGCTATTGGTTATATAACATCCGTTTTTTCAAAACTGAGCAGTTTCATTATGGACTTGCCCACCGGCGGAGACATCTTTTGTATTTATAGAGTCAGGCGCCCACATGTAGTCATCGGTAAATGGGTTGTTCGTTAACCGGGCTAATTGCAGAGGATTATCTCTTTATTAATTTAATGAGTACAGAACGTATCATATGGAACAAAATATGATTTATGATCGCACACTGATGTAATTCATGATTAATACATTGCGACGTAATCGGGAGCGGTTGGCGGCTGGAACTGTACGATTAAACACGTGGCAACCAGCAGACAGACAATGAATGGCAAAACCATAGAATTTACTGGAATCTGAACATTGTTTGACGTAACCGCTCTCATTAGATGGCAGCTGCACTAGCGTAGCTGTGATCACGGCTGTTCAGTGTGTTTTTTTAAAACCGGTTATGGAGAGAAAATAATTTTAGATGAGACAGAGGAATGATAAAATTTATTGTTAATTATAAAATGTCGCTGTATGGCGGTTTGTTAACGGCAGTGTTTTCGGGTGGCTCCGTTTTCCTGCTTGGAAATATCTCAGGTTTCGAAGCTATTCAGCTGATTGAAACCACTTTACCGCGTATCAGCTCGCTTTTCACTACAATCATTCTTGCATCCGCAACAATACTGGCCCTTATTCTTACCTTGCTCGGTATCAGTTCGGCAAGTAATTCCAGGTTAAAGAAATATCACTATAAACAGGTTTTAAACCTGGCTAAATTTGCATCTTTCCTGTTTATTGTATCCCTGGTTTTTTTTCAATTACTCAACCTTCCATTTAACGAGGCCGAAAATATCCCATCATCGTGGTATAGTTCTATTTATTACACAATACTGTTCACCTCCTCGGTGCTGAGCGGAATGATGGTGACGGTCATTCTAATGCTATATAATATTATTCATAATATTATAATTATCGTGGGTTTGGGAGAAGAGCACGAACTTATTGATAATGATAAGGACAGTGACGAAGTGGAGAATAAAGAAGATATGGATCAGGCAGAAGAAGATGCAGAGGATACTGAACGAAAAGAGAAAAAGTAAGGTATCCAATTGCAGCCTAAAAATTCTATTTACAGCTAATTTTTCTGACCCGCTGAGCAGAAATTGCCCTTTCGGACAGGATCTATTTTGGTCAGTACAAATAGATCAATACGCTTTTCTTTACACGCTTTCTGTAAATAACTACTCCTGTATTTAATACCGGTTTTCGGCATATATTTCGGTCGCCCGGTTTAGTTCTCCTCCAGCGAGGATGATGAAACTGGATATAAAAAGCCAGAATAACATAATCACAACTGCCGATAACGAACCATACATTTCACCAAAATTCCCGAAATTACTTACGTAGAAAGAAAATCCCCACGAAGCGATCAACCACACAAAAGTTGCTGCAGAAGCCCCCAAAACCACCCATCGTAACCGGGGAGTTTCCCGCGCCGGTCCGTATTGATAGATCAAGCTGATTGCTGAAATAACAATGATTGCAAGGAATGGCCATCTGAGCCAGGCTACAAGAGTACCAAGAGTGCCGGGTAAACCAATCGTATTAAGCAACAAGGGAAATAGAATGATAAACCCCAGGCTCACGATAATTACAAGAATGGTTCCCAGGGTAAAGGCCAGCGACAATGCATTTTGTTTAATAATACCTCTGCGGTTCTCTACTCCGTAGGTTACATCAAGTCCTGTAAACAGAGATTTAATTCCTTTATTAGCACTCCATAAAGCAATCAGGATTCCAAACACGGTTCCCCATCCCAGCGCGCTTGTTGATGTCTCCATTAAATTATCCATTCTTCCTTCAATAATTGAAATGGTTTGCTCAGGCATCACTTCTGCCAGCATCGTAATTTGTTCTCCGGCTGACTGGGCATCTACCGCTAATCCATAAACAGAGAACAGAACGATTATACCTGGAAATATTGCCAGAAATGCATAAAACGCAACGCCCGCAGATACGATAGGTATATTATCCTCCGAAATACGTTCCTTTACCCTTTTTAAAACTTTTTTCCACCCGGAGAAACCAATCTCTCTCGGGGACTCAATCGATTTACTTTTATTCATCTCATAATTTTTCTGAAGATTTTAATGAAAACTTTACCCCATTTATTGATGCCTTTGGCGCAACTACTGTGATAACTTTCATCCTTCTCAAAATGACCACACCACCGCTCAGTTTCCGACAGCATTCAGTTTTAATCATCTTGTAGTCGCCATTTCTTTTGATTCTACTCTTTCGGCATTTTTCATCTTCTTTTTTATCACTCTCTTTATATTCGGTGTAGTCGACAATACTACCTAAGATGTATTTATAGGGCTTCAATTCTTTTTCTGTGAAAATCCGACCCTCATGAATACAGGTATGTTGGACAGCCCCACCAGGTAATTTTGGGTTACACCCTAAACTCTCAATATAACTTTATCAATTTCAGAGTTGTGAATTCTCTCAAATATTTTCTGAAAAAAAGGTTACTTATATCTCTTTGTAGTAGACCATGAAAACGATAAAGATGGGCATCAGAATAAATTTTCCGAAGCTTAAAATGACGACCATCAGGCAGTGCCCAAACAGTATGAGGGTTGCCTTCAGCCAGAAGGGGTAGGTTTCAGATGATATAAATGCTCGGGTTCCGATGTCCTCTCCTTATGTTTGGTGTTCTAATCGGATGTCTATTCTATAAAGTCACCGAACGCCACCTGATTCTGGTCTTATTTTGATCGATAAACGAACAGTCCTACTATTAGAACAACTACAGAAACCAGAACCGGGATGATGTCTCCGGTACTTACGGCTACGTCGGCTCCAAACACTGAAAAAGACTCTGAGTCATCCAGGTATTGATATCCAAAGAATATAATTCCTATGACTCCCGCTACACTTAAAATCGCGCCAATTGTTTGATTCATTTTTATCCCCTGAATGTTCTTACTGATAAATATGCCTGTGGATGATCCACACGTTTAAATTTGTTTAATCTTCTTAATAAGTATGATATATATAGTTTGGAATAGTTTGCATATATCACAGATTTTGATTGGGTAGCTTTACAGAAAATTTTTTGGATACATCATAAACCCATTATAACCTGAATGAGCACCTTCTTTATATTGTATAATCCCAGAAACTCTTTCGAAGAGAAACAAAACGAACCATCCGGCACAGTTAGGGACGCGGTGGTCCACGTTTTTCCCCACCGCAAGACTCTACCGGGAGTTCACTCCATTCACACTTTGGCAGATCTTGACTTGCTCTCTGTTACTTTAAGTATCAATTCTAAATATAATTAACCTGCGGTGGTCACTGTCTCGGAGTAGTTGAAGTTCGGATCTCCAAACTTTTTGAGTGTGCGATAATGAGAGGCTATCGCTTCAGAGAATGTTTCGTGAAGGTTATAGGGGATATTAAATTCCTTTGCCGTTTTCTCCACAATAGGGCTCAATGCAGGGTAGTGAACGCTGCACACTTTTGGAAACAGGTGGTGCTCTATCTGAAAATTCAGTCCGCCAACAAACCAGCAGAGCGCTTTATTGTTGCGGGCGAAATTGTTGGTTGTAATCATTTCGTGAATCATCCAGTGTTCATCAATCATATTCTCTTCGTTGGGCTGCGGGTGATCGGTCTCTTCAACTACGTGTGCCAGCTGAAAGATGATACCTACAATCAAACCGGCTGTAAGGTGGAGGGTCAGGAATCCGATCAGCAGATGAACCCAGGTGATATCAAGCAGAAGCATGGGCAGCACCAGCATGTATGTATAGAAGAGAGCTTTCGTAGCAAATAGAATCACCCACTCGCTTACAGGGTGTTTTTTGCTGTCGTATGGACCAATATTCGATTTCAGGAAATTCTTGTAGTCTTTAACAAACACCCAGAATACCATTGCCAGGCTATAGGCAAAGAAAGCCAGAATATGCTGAGCCCTGTGAATTGCTTTATGTTCTGTATGGGGTGACAGGCGAATAAATTCGGCTACTTCAAGATCTTCGTCGTGCCCGTGAATATTTGTATAGGTATGGTGAATGATGTTATGCGTGATTTTCCAGATATAGCCGTTGGCGCCCAGCATATCAAACGTATATCCCAACGCACGATTCAAACTCTTATTGGAGGAGTAGGCTCCGTGGAGGGCATCGTGTGAAATGGAAAAGCCGATACCTGCAGCTGCAACCCCCATCACGAATGTTAAAAACCACATCATACCGAGAGAAAATTGTCCTGAAATGATCAGTCCATAAGAACCGAGGAAGAAGGTCAGCATCAGCACGGTTTTTACGACCATCTGCAGGTTGGCGTGCTTAGATAGTTCATTTTCCACAAAATATTGATCTACCCGTTTTTTAACGGTTCTGCTAAATTCTCGACTATTACTGTTATTAAACGTTACTTTTTCAACGATTGCCATAATTGAGTAAATTTGTCTTTTTATAAACTATATAGTAAAAAATTGCCATCCGAAATCAGGAGAGTGTTACATAAGTTTTGTTTCGATTTACATAAGTCACGTGTTTTTAGTTTTTATTACTCTCAATTAGCTGACTAAAAGGGCTTATTTACAGATAGAATCATCTTAAAAAGCTGTTCTGTTCACTTAAAGCCTGTTTTTAAAACTGTGATTTATGTAACAACATAATATACCCTTGTAACGCAAGTGAGGTATTTTTTTCAAATCTTTATTGCAGATTAAAACGAGATACAAGTCTGAATGGCAGCCAATGTATCTACATGGATTGGCTAATGAAAACCAATCATAAGGTTAATTACTCAATATCAAATGAAACGTTAGCGACTATAAAATCAAAAGCGTTCAGCAGTGCCGGAACAGTTCAAATGTTCTCAGACTCCAGGTATCATCAGAACCATAATTGGAAAGCCAACACAGTAAAATACGAACGGTAGATTATGACTCCGGATTATCTCCGGAATTCTATAAAAACAACCAACAGGTTTAAGACGATTTCAACAATAAAAAGAAGTGTTTAAAACAGGCGGTCTAATGGATGCAACAATTAATCAGTACCAGGTTTTATCAGCATTAAAAGGTTTAGATGCGAAAGAAGGACGCAAGTCGGTGCTGGACTATGACAAACTTATGAAACGAGTTCAGCATAAGATATTTATACAATCCTTTATTGTTCACTTTGAAAGTGCGGAAAAGAGTCATTTGGCCGGAGATAATTTCGGTGAGATGAAATCACTGATTTACGCAGAAAATATTTTAGAAACTGATAAAATTACCGACAATGACCTTCAAGAAGTCGGTCTTCTTGACTATGTAACAAATACCGCACTGACTGCAGAAAAAATAGCGCTGAGACTAAAAAAACTCAGATAAGCGGAATATTTTTTTTAATAAGAGAACTATCTGTTTTTTTCCAAAGTTTTGAGAGCGGAAAAGGGCGGCAGAATTTGAGAGCCTGCCGCCTTTTTTTTTATAATCTCAGCCAAACTGACTCGTTGAACGATTTTAATAGATAAAAACGTTAAATTGAATAAATAACAACACATAAGCACCCACATGACAAGTAAGATTAACGATTCGGAAAATTCCTGCAAAAAGCTATATATAAAATATATGGTGTGTTTGCGGGATAAGCTGCTTGTAAAAGCTGAGCTGAATCAATTGGGCCTTATGTATAGAATATCTGATTACGGTGCGATTGTTTTCCTCGATGGGATTACTACTGCTCAACAGAACGAACTAAAAAAACGCCTGCTAAAACCGGGCATGGTGTTGCTCGATAAGGCAGAGAGCGGCGTGATTGACCGAATTATAGACACCATTATTGAGACCATACACGGCTCGGATAAACTGCCAAAATTGAGTTTTACCGATATTATCAGCGAGCATTCTAAATTGAGAAATGAGTCTGTCCTGAAAATATTTTCGGACGTACAGGGAATGTCGATTATTCAATTTATAGTTATTCAAAAGGTTGAGCGGGTAAAAGAGCTGCTGTTGTATGAAGATCGGACCCTTTCTGAAATAACCGATATTCTTCAATATGAGAATACAGATTTATTGATCGCCCAGTTCAAAAAGCACACCGGCCTTACCCCGGACTATTATATGAGAATGAAGAGAGAACGTCTGAAAATTTCCTCTCAAAGCTCAGATCCTTCTGTCTTAAAAAAGTCAAGCGGCAAAAAAGCGTAGCAATTTTCTGATATGAGCGCCTGACATCTCCATCCCTTCCTTTAATTTGCACTTGTTAATGCTTTCCCAACAACCAATACGCCAATAACGACATGAGTGATACTACTCGTCCGTAAACTATGTAACCTTTCCCTGCCCTGATGTAAGGGTTTGTCCTATAATATTAATGATCTTCTGTTGTGATAATAACTTCACAACTATCCCTCGGTTTGCGGGGAATTATGGACACTATTATGAAACGATATTATAAACAGAGCAATTTGCTTGCGGTTCTCTTCGTGACACTAACATTTACTATTGCCGCCTGCTCGTCAACCGGTATGCAGCGGTCAGAGGATCTGCAATCGTCACTTGAAACCGTTGATAATGACATTAAACTCATTGTCGTGCAGATTGATGCCATTGGCGCCTCTCTGGATCAATTAACCCGGCAGGGTCAGTCGAATGTAAAGAACGCATTTGAGGTGTACTCAGAAAACGTATCTGAGATTGAGGATATGGAGGAAGATTTCTCAAAGCACGCCAATAAAATGACTTCCGACGGTGAAAAGTATTTTGATAGCTGGGATGAAAATGGCGACACGTACGACAATGTTGAATTACAGCGAAGCAGTAATGAACGCCGTGCTGAACTTGGCCGCACATATGACAAAATCGGCCAGAACAGTCAGGGTGTAAAAGAAGCGTTCAAGGTCTATGTACGTGATGTGACCGAGATAGAAGAGTACCTGTCAAACGATTTGACAACCCGGGGCATCGAATCCATTGAATCTTTAACCAACCAAACAGTTCGAAATGGTACCCAGCTGAAAAGAGAGCTGGAGAATCTTCAATCGGCTATTGAAGCTGCCAGGTCAGAAATGAGACAGAGCGGAATTTCTGCGAATTAGCCCTAAGACCCAAAACATAGCATATATCAAGAGTGAGAGAACAGCACTTTTTGACAGGATTTTAGCTGGTATCAAAAAACCAGCGACACCCTGCCGGAAAGTGCTGTTTTTGTTTATAACCCCGATTAAACTATAGTTTTTTGATAATTTCACCGCAGTTCATCATCCTGCTTCCGTGATAGGGGTTGCGTATCTCTTCTTCACGGCTGAGCCAGTCGGCCGAACCATTGCGCACCATCGGGCAGCTCTGGTGATAGATTGTGTAGCCGACCGGGTCAAAATCCTCCACCATCCGAATTATAGCTTCGGAGATCCGCTCAAAATAGATTCGCTGTTCGTCAACATCATCTTCTGCAATAAGATTGCCCGATTCAATTTGAATGACGCGAGCAATCCCTAACCACAGACCCTGGTTTTCAGCCTCCAATACATCATCCATCACCTCATGCGTAAAACCAGACAGTTCTTCTGCCTTCTCCTTACTGAGTTCGCTGTCTGATTCGACAAGGGCGTCTTTCAAGTCAAAATAGCGCGTTAAAACAGAGTCCATCTCCAGTCGGAAATTATAGGGAAGGCTGGAGGTTTGCTGTTGCTGCAGCTCCATCTGACGCTGCTCTTGCTGAGCCTGTTCTTGTTCAGTGGGGCCACAGGCAGCAAAGGCTACTACAAACAAAAGGATAAATAAAGAACGTACATTGTCCATAAATCAAACGATATAATTTTTAATAAGTTTATTAACGCAGCTGCAAGTTAAGCATTCTATCTGTTTTCGAAGATCTTAATCTTGGCAAACCTATTTTTTGAATGCTCAACTTATTTAGTTTATTCCTTAGCAATTCAGTATAATAATTTCGGAAACCATTGATTTTGAACCTTTTAAAAGGTTTTTCACTTGAAATTCCATATAAATATTGAGGTTAAAAAATGAAAATACATCTACTGATATCTGCCATACTTTTATTTATCGCAAGTTCAAACGCTTATTCTGAAGAAACACCTGCAGACAGTACAGCTGAAAGTGATGCAGTAGTTAATAGTGAAATCAGGCATCTGATGCTTGTGGCCGGATCAGCGAGCCATGATACAGGACAGCACGAACATCGCGCCGGCGTATTGATTATGGAGCAGTGCCTTGCAGATTTGCCGGGGTTAAGAGTAACCACTCATTTTGAGGGATGGCCAGATGATGAAGCTGCTTTTGAATCAGCGGATGCAGCCTATTTTTTCATGGATGGAGGTAGCGGTCACCCTGTTGTGCAGGAGAATCGCCTCAGGTTAATTCAGGAACAGATTGACCAGGGGCTTAGTTTTGGAGCTATGCACTACGGAGTGGAAGTTCCTGAAGATAACGGCGGTGAGCATTTTGCGGATTGGATTGGCGGATATTATGAAACAGCTTACTCTGCCAACCCAATTTGGGAAGCCCATTTTAACAACCTTCCAAACCACCCTATAACAAAAGGTGTTGAGCCTTTTTCAGCAGAGGATGAGTGGTATTTCAGTATACGGTTTCGGCCCGATATGGTTGGTGTAACCCCGCTTTTGGTCACAACTCCATCTGATGATACCCGCGATGGGCCTTATGTTTGGCCCCACGGACCCTATGATCATATTGTTGACCGAAAAGGAGAAAGTGAAGTGCTTTCGTGGGCCGTTGAACGCCAGGACGGCGGTCGTGGATTTGGGTTTACGGGCGGTCATTTCCATGAAAATTGGGGAAATGAAGATTTTCGCAAATATGTGCTCAATGCAGCAGTATGGCTTAGTGGTGCTGAAATTCCAGAGAACGGCGTATCATGTGAGCTCTCACGGGAAGATCTTGAAGCGAATCTGGATCATTAGTGTCGTTAACGGTTAAATGGGTGCTAGTAATGGTTTAAGCTTAAAATAAGTGATTAGACCTGTGCCGATACTCGGGGCTATTCCGGGTTTATGGCAGCGTCAAAAACTTTGAGAACAAGTTTATACAAAGCATTTTCCACACAAAATCCAACGCTGTCAGATCCAGTGGGTGTACCGCTAAAGCTGCACCTTCGGCTTACAGATTTCGGCCGGTATTTTATATTTGACTTAAAACTAGTTATTTGGTCTCTTCAAAGTGGGCTTTCAATATTATTGACCTTAATAAATATTGAAAAGAGTTCAATCGCCGTATAAGTTCATAACCACCAAGCTAACGAAGTGATCTCCAGAGGAACCGATACTGCAAATTAATTATGAACGGCGTAGACGCTCATGTTCTCCTCATCAAACAGAATCACCTGGTACTCCCGGTCCACCGGCTGATCCATCCCAGGGGCATTTGGCGGCATTCCCGGCGCTGAAATTCCGACTGCATCGGGCCTTTCAGCCAGCATTCGCCGGATATCCTCCACAGGAACGTGGCCTTCCACTATATATCCATCCACAATTGCGGTGTGGCAGGATCGCAGACGTGGCGGGATATTTTTTTCGTCTTTAATGCTGTGCGGATCATCAAGCAGTTCATCTTTCACTGTCACACCGTTTTTCTTAAGATAATCAGCCCAGCGAACACAGCACATGCATCCCTCACCGTGGTACATAGTGAGCGTAATTTCACCTTCATAATGTTCTATAGCGATTGTTTCGGCCTCTGCCGTATGATCGCCACTGCCGATAAACATATAGCCCCAAAACAGAACAGTGGCCAAAATTAACAGAGCCGTGAGTAGTACAAATGATTTATTTTTCATGAAAGCATATTTCTAATTTTTATTTGAGAGGTTAAACGATAATAATTGCAAAATAATGCGTATCGGGAACATTTAACCTGCGATTTTTTTCCTTCAACTTAACTCAAGCGGTCCGCCCTGATCTCCTTCAATCCATGACAGTTCAATTTCGAGCTCCTGTTTTATTCCTTTCGTCCCTCTGTTTTTCTGCTCCACGTCGATATCCAGCTCTAATTTTTGTGGAATCTTTAGCTCCACCTCTTGTTGACCCTGTCTTAAAGAGACAGAGCCGGACTCTATTTTATCGGCAAGAGCTCTTAAAAACCCGCTTACCTCTTCTCTCGTTTTTACTTCCTCCGTTTGAAATAACTTTTCGCTTTTTTGCATTTTAATCTTCCTCTGTCTGTTTTTTCGAAATTGGTAATTTACACGAACGTCCCGTGTAGCATCTATCAACTGAATCATGTGAAATTTAACGGTCGATCACAATACACAGGACTCTGTGGTGGTGTTAATCGTTATCGTTGTATTGATTGCCAGATTATTATAGTACTGCTCCAGCTGGTAAACAGCTGATGTATTAACAAATTACTACATTGATAACCTCCTCTAAAGGTAAAAAATTTACCTGACTTAACCCCCGTCTTTCAGGTAAAATGCTCCCCTGAATTTAAAGCAGCGGTCAATTTAAGGGCTCAATCGCAGTTGTCAGATTAATAAAGAGGGGATTTCAGAGCTCCAGTTCTTCAATTTCAAAAAGAGCGGGAATTTTGATATCCCATCCAAACGTGTCATAAAGCTTGGTCTTTAATGCACTGCGCGCTGCTTGTTCACCGTGCACGAGGTAAACAGCTTGCGGCCTGTTTTTAAGGCTTGATACCCAGCCCGCCAGCTCTTCTTGATCAGCGTGACCCGAAAGGCCTTCAAGCATTTCAATTCTTGCTTTTACAGGGTGCATCTTTCCGAATAACCCAATCTCCTCTGCTCCGTCCAGCAAATCTCTTCCGCGAGTTCCCTCTGCCTGGTAGCCGGCAAGCAAAACGGTAGTTTCCGGTTTCTTGAGATATACTTTCAGGTAGCTGAGCACACGCCCGCCGGTCACCATACCGCTGCCGGCGATAATGATTTTTGGTTCCGGGTTATCAATAATATCCCATGTTTCACTGTAAGACTGCACCATGTGAACCCACCTGGAAATTTCCATGCACGTTTCTGCATCCAGCTTATGCCATTTATCATATTTTCTGAACACGGAGTAGGCGTCGATCCCCATCGGGCTGTCCAGAATGACGGGG
>CAZXYQ010000029.1:0-28642 GCA_964644975.1 uncultured Rhodohalobacter sp. | reverse complement strand
CTGACTCTGAAGGCAATATGGTATCGCTGATCCAGAGCAACTTCCGCGGAATGGGAACCGGTTTTGTAGTTCCGGGAACGGGATTCAGCTTCCAGAATCGCGGAGAGCTCTTCTCACTCGATCCCGATCACCCCAACGTGTACGAGCCGGGCAAGCGGCCGTTTCATACCATCATTCCGGGTTTTGCCATGAAAGATGGAAAACCATGGTTTAGTTTCGGAAATATGGGCGGTGCGTACCAGCCTGTTGGCCACGTGAGCATCATCACCAACGTGATCGACTTTGGAATGAATATCCAGGAAGCGGGCGATGCGTTCCGCTGGATGCATAACGGCTCGACCGAGCCGACGGAGGATGGTGATGCCTCACTGGATGATGGCGGAACTCTTAATGTGGAATCCGGTATCGATTATGATGTTGTGCGTGAATTGCGTCGACGCGGTCACACCGTGCGAATAGGCGAGAGCTTTTTCGGCCGATACCAGGGAATTCTGTGGGATTCAGAAAAAGGAGTTTATTACGGAGCGTCTGAATCACGGTTTGATGGACAAGCGGCGGGGTATTAAGTCTAATTATATTTTTCACCTAAGTTCGATTGTTAAATCCTTATTAAATGATCAAGAGAAAGTCTCCCCTAACAAGGGGCTCATTTTTTGAACACGCAGCGTAAGCGTAGTGAAATTTAGAGGGGTGTCCATCGGTTTTTACAACAATTTGATGAACATCCCCCTCAATCTCGCCCCGAAAGTCGGGACTGAAAAAACACCAGCTGGCGCGGGATAAAAGAGGAGCCCTTTTTTAAGGGGGACATTTACAATTATGATTTAACAATCGAACTCAGGTTTCTCATAAACCAAAACCCTCCACAGGATGGTTTTTTCGTGAAGGGATTCGGTGAAGCCGTGCTCTCGAATCATTGCATCCACCTTTTTATACGGATGCAGATAGGTTCTGAACTCACTGTTTCGAACCTTAAACCAGAGATTGACAAGGCGAAATCCTATACGGCTAAACAGGTTCTCCCGGGGAAAGATGAGGGCGAATATCCGGTCAGATTTTTCAAGCGATTTCCCCAGTAGCTTTTCCCAATCCGGGTAGCAGCAAATGACTTTATCGAGTGTTACTATATCTGCATCAGGCAAAGTGGATGCCAAATCGGTAAAATCTCCAAAATAGAATTCGGTTTGATCAGAAAGTCCGCGTTCAGCCGCTTCTTGTTTGGCAACCGATTGATACGCCTGCGAGGCGTCCACGTTTATTGAGTGATGAAGTCCGCTTTTGAAAAGTTCAAGCTGAATCGCCCCGATACCGCCACCTATATCAAGCAGCTTTTTGCCTTTTACATCGTGTGCCAGAATCGACTTTACCAAAAGGCGCGTTGATTTTTCGGGACCCCGTCTTCGATATTTTTTCAGGTCTTTGCGGGCGGTCTTATCGTTAAAAAAATCGCCGGCATCTTCGCAGTGTCCGCAGCAGGTCATATTCGTATCGGTTTGAATGTAATGTATGAGTCTTCCAGGTTACATATGTTTACTTATGATATCAACAACACGATAGCCTATTTTTTCACACTGAATTTAGAAGAAACTCAACGCTGAACCCCAAAACGTCTCAATCCAAGTGACTCTTAATTTTTATCTTTTTCGAATCCCTGCCTCACCATAGCTCCCCATCCTTTTTTACCTTTCAATAAGTCTGTAATACCTGTGAGCTGCCACCATGCGTGTATTTGCCGATAACCTAATCCTTCCAGGAATGAGTAGAGCGCAAGCACCATAATATCTTTATAGCTGCTGTATGTTTTGAAGGCCACCTCTTCAGCAAGCACAGATATAAGCGATACAATCATCCCATAGACAATAGATACGGCCAAGAAGAGGATCACAAAAGAGATATTCATATATCCGGGTAAAATAAATATGATAGCAAGATAAATATAGCTGACCATATAAATGACCGGGCCCAATAATTCAAAGAGAAGAAAAAATGGTAACACAAACATTCCCATGTGTTTGTACCGCGGATTGAAGAGCATATATTTGTGTCGCCATAGAGAGTCGGCCAGCCCGCGATGCCATCGGTTTCGTTGATTTTTCAAACTTTTATAGTCGTTTGGGACTTCCGTCCAGCAGATTGGCTCCGGAAGAAACCGGATATTATACTTCTTTTTATTACGCAAAAAGTAGCTGTGCAGACGAATAATCAGCTCAATATCTTCACCCACGCTATCGTTCAGATATCCACCAACCTCAATCACCGCCTTTCTGTCGAATATCCCAAATGCTCCCGAAATAATGACCAGGCTGTTCAGCGCATCCCACCCAACCCTTCCAAAAAGAAAGGCTCTTATGTATTCAACTGACTGCAATCTGCCAAGAAAACTTTTCGGTACATGAATTTCTTTAATCTCTCTGTCTTTTATTTTACAACCGTTTATGATCCGTACAATTCCACCCGCAGCAATTGTATCTTTATGCCTGATAAATGTCTGGATCAATTTTTTTAGAACATCCTGTTCAAGGATTGAATCAGCGTCTATGGCGCATAAAAGGTCTTTATCCGAGATATTTATACCCGCATTCAGCGCATCGGCTTTGCCACCATTTTTTTTATCAACAACTTTTAAATCTTTAAAATCGGGGTTTGCATAGACTGCATTGATCTCTTTGTGGTCAATGTCTTTTTGGTAGTAAATCTCGGTTTGTTCCAGTTTAAAATGATCTATCAGTCGCTCCAGGGTATCGTCAGTACTGCCGTCGTTCACAACGATAATTTCGTAATCAGGGTATTCCAGCCGCAACATTGATTCAACAGATTCCACAATATTCCCCGATTCGTTATATGCAGGAACCAGTATGCTAATCGTTTTGTATATTTTTGATTTGAATAATGAAGACGGTTTTACGATATCACTCAAAAGCATCTGTTTACGGACAAAGACCAATGCACTGATGACGAGCACCAGGTATACGCTGTTAACGATAAAAAAATAACTGATAATAATCGCTTCTATAGTATCGATCATAGCTGTGCGTCCTTCTAGTTTAAAACCGTATTAGATGACATAGTCCTTTTATCTGTCGTTACCCTATTTACATTATGGACATACTGCAATAGTTTACGACCTTCGCGGGGATGCTTTACCAATACTTCAATAATTTTCTTTCTCACTGCAAATTCAGAGTCCAATATCATATTGTGCAGATACGATAGATTTGCAGAACCACCAAGCATATTTAAAGCATCTATACACACCATTTTAATTTCTATGTCGTCAACCTGTGCATACGACTTAATAATTGACCCCGCCTCTTCAACTCTAAGACTGCCCAGACCTTCAATAAGCCCAACGACAAGTGGTTTATTGTTAGTCTGAAGTTCTATTTCATTGAGACGTTCAAGTAAAAAATCACTGAATTCATAGTAGTTTTGATAAGCAAAATAGTGTACAACGACCTGTTTAATTTTTGCAGGAATTTTATTATTGAACAAAATACTCTTTAAAGCTTCGCCTGTCTTCAGGTGTAATTCTATTTCATCGCGGTGAAATATGTGCAATAGCTCCCCTACCATCAGGATCGATATGTCAGATCGTTCCATAAAGCGGACCAGTGCAATTCTTCTGGTTTCTATACATTCAGTTTGCTGAAGTGCTTTTGTAGCCCCGTAGGCCAGTTTCAAGTTTTTTGACTTGCTTAATTGATTGAGCCTAGCGGTCACTTCATCTTCAAGATAGCCGCAATTGCCAAAATAGATGCAAGCTAACATCTGTTTTTGTTTTGATTTATTAAATAGTTTCTTCTTATAAAAAGTATAGAACATGCTGTGGTTGATGAGCCAGTTCAGCTTCTGGTGATCATCACCTCTTAAAAGACCACTCATTTCGGTAAGCAGCTCCAAAAAAAACGAAATATCCTTTGTCCTTTTTGTAAGTGATTTAATTAATTCGTCAGCATCAGACGGATTCTTTGCTTCTTCAACAAACCGAAAAAGTTTTATGGAATAACTTTTTCTGAATTTTTTCCTATACCGGTGCCAGTATCCTTTTTTTGATCGCGTCCAGAATGTGTAGGAGAGCAACAAAATAAATGTGATTAAAAGCAGTACCACCAGTACCACCACGGTTTGATATGCGGGAGCGAAGAACACTTGTTATCCTGCTTTTAAAAGTTTACGGACCCGAACTACAAACTCCTGCTGTTGAAATGGCTTTGTGATATACTCATCTGCATCAAGCTCAAATCCACGCTCAATATCTTCAGAGCGAGATTTACCTGACATTACGATAACCTTGGTACCCTCATCAAGTCCTCCGTTTCGTAGCTCTTTTAATATATCATATCCATTCATTCCAGGAAGCATCAGATCCAGAATAATCAGTTTATGCCGGTTGGTTTGCGCACATTTAAGTCCTTCAAGACCGTTGCTATACGTTGTAATATTAAAATGGAACTCACGCTCCATAATACGCTGTATCAGCATTCGGGTTAATTCGTCGTCTTCAATTATGAGAACATCACTACTTTTCATATCAGAAAGCATTTTAAGGTTTATTTCCACTTCGAGAATGCATGCTATTTACAAAGGTTTCGTTATTATCGGCATGCATAACTTTTTCTTCACTCTTTTCTTCACATAAACCTCGATCTCCAATGACAATAAATAATATGTAACCCTACATCTTCTCTTGATTGGAATAGTCCTTAACAATGGCCCTGGGGTTCTGTTACTGGCAACCACATAACAGATCGTGCTACCTTAAGCCGGATTATTCACAAAGCTCATTTTCTGCACGCGAAGCGAAATTTCAAGGAGAGCAGGGCAACGTTCGCCGCACTCTATAGTAGCTCAAAACTGGGCTCATATATATTTAGCTTAAGATGAATGTTATCAATGTTTTTGATATTTGAGACAGTTTAATTTTCGAATACTTCGGGCTAAGCTCGATACTTAAACAAGGAGATGAAAAGAAGCCCCGTTTGAAAAAAAGGAACAAGTCTTTGCGACGAATCTTTTGCGGAATAGTAGAGATCTTCATCCGATTCCGATTCTGAAAAAAAGCTAATGGCGATGTCCCTTACTCATCACTGCTACCCGCAGCGGACGTCCTTTTTTTTATCAGCTCTCCATTTTTATTCCACTCTCTGTAGACTCCTGCATACGGTTCACTTTCAAAATTCGCCTCAGCCTTCAGTTCGCCACTCATATGCCATGAACGCGCAACTCCCCGCTCATCGTCACCTTTACGCAACACCTCCATCCGGATTTGACCATCTTCAAACCAGGTTCGCGTGAAATTGGAATTACTCGATATCAACGGGATACCGTTTTCATACCAAACATGAAATTCAGTTCGATTATTGTAGTTCCCCTCATGCACCACCATCGTTCTTGGTTTTTCATCCGGCCAGTACCGTGTATAATAGTTTTTCCCGTCTGACATCAAATAATCGGAGTACAGCGTTCCGTCTTCCAGCCGGATGACGCCATCCCTTATCATGCCGTCAGAAAATGTGAGGCTGGCATGAACGCTGCCGTTCTTGTATCTGGCCAACAGGGTACCGTTCATCTTTTTGCCCTTCCGGTCAAAATAGAGCCCGTCCTCTTCGGAAAGATGGACCTCTGTAAAAATCTCGATCGGCTGAAGTTTTTCCAATTCCTCTGAAGAATTGCTGCAGGAGGAGAACAGCATCAATAAAAAAAGTATAGAGATTGAACCTTTCATAATAGCTCTCTGTTTTTTACTTCTTGTATTATCTTTATCGATCTAAATGGTTAAATCTTAATTCTTTTTGATCGGTTTATCTGTTTAAACATTGACACAATCCAATTATGAGCAACAAAATTGCTGTTGTAACCGGGGCGAATTCAGGCATAGGTAAAATAACAGCTCGTGCTTTGCTAAATGAGGGTTATCGGGTAGTGATGATCTGCCGGAATTCTGAAAAGGCGAAGGCGGCCAGGAAAGAGATTACAGAGGATACAGGCAATGATCGCGCGGATATCCTGATCTGTGATCTGAGTGAGATGAGTCAGATTCGCGAGACTTCCTCTAAAATTAGGCAGACCTATGACCGGCTCGACCGCCTTGTCAACAACGCCGGATTTCTGCCCGACGGAAATCGCCAAGAGAGCCCCGACAGCATAGAGCTGACGGTTGCGGTGAACCACCTCGCCTATTTTCTGCTCACGCGCGAGCTGATGCCGCTGCTCGAGAAGACGCCCAAATCAAGAATCGTAAATGTGGCTTCCGAAGCGCACCGCTATGGTTCATTCGATCCCCATAACATTCAGCTTGAAAAAGGGTACTCCGCTTCAAAGGCGTACGGCAATTCAAAGCTGTTCAACATGATGTTTACGCACGAACTCAACAAAAGAATTGAGGATAAAGACATCACCACCTACAGCCTGCATCCCGGCGTGGTGAATACCAACTTTGCTGCTGAGTCAGATTCCTGGTTTGCAAAGCTATTCAATCTCGGGCGGTTTTTTATGAAATCACCGGAAAAGGGTGCGCAGACCTCCATCTTCCTCTGTATAGAGCCGGGGATAGAAAATTTATCGGGTAGATATTTTTCAGATTCTAAACCTACCAAGCCTTCCGTCAAAGTGGCGACAGATGATGATGCGTGCCGAAAATTGTGGGAGATGAGTGAGGAGATGGTGGGGTAATGTGAACTTTTGTGAATCTTTCTACTTTTCAAACTGAGAACATGATAGCAGATCATTATTTGGCAGACATCAAAAATGGATTTAGAATCCTGACGTTGTCAATTTGCTGACCATGTTGCAGATCTTCAGTGTAGAGAACAGTTGCTGATACTTCCTTTGCGGATGCGATAATCAGCGAGTCATAAAATGAGTATTTCCATCTCTCTGAAATATTCAGTGCTGAGTACATCAATTCCTTGCTCGGGTTAACATGCCAGATAGGGCACAATACTTGTTCAATAAAGATTTGGCAATCTTCTTTCGTCAGCTTTCTTTCAAATTTGCGGGTAGAAACGTTAATAAATTCCTGAACGACTTGGTAACTTATGGAGGTGTTCCGCTTTTCAAGTCCCTCAGCAAAAAGGTCCCTGGCAATTTCTCTTTTTTCTTCGACCCGGTGATCAAATGAATAGATGATGATATTGGTATCGAGAAAATATTTATCCCTAATTCATCTCGTCTCTTGAAAATTTTCTGCCAGGTTTGGCATAATCCAGTTTTTGCATCAATACTTTGTAGCTTTCTTCTGATACTTCTCCGGAAACATAATGCTTTAACCATTCTCTGAACCGCTTATTCAGTGATGAATTTTCGCTACGGGCTTTTTGACGGGCCTTTTCAATCAAAGATTCATCAGCAGTAAATGTAATTTTTTTCATCATCAATAATTCTTTACTCTTTCCCAACAATCTACTTTCTACGGTAATTTGTTGCAAATAATGGATTTACTCCGGTCGAAGGAGATTCACAAAAAGGATTGTTTTATTTGATTACCTGCACCTTGCCACTTGAACCAACTACACCTTCCAAAAATAACTTGTCAATCCCGCAAAACCATAAAACAGCAGTCCCAGCAAGATAACGTTGGTGAACCCGAATGACATCGACAGGATGATCGCCAGCGGCGCGGCCGCAACGGAGGCGAAGCCGTCCACTCCCCACGCCCAGGGGATCAGGCTGTCGTCTGACTTTTCTAAGATGTGAACTCCTGTGGGAAACATCCAGCCGAAAAAGAAGGAGACCGGCATCAGCAGCAAAATAGTGATGAGAAACCTCCAGGCCGTTCCTGCCCCAATGAAAAGCTGAAGCAGCGGATCGACAGTCAGCAGGTAGATCAGTGTGATTCCAATGATTGATCCGACAGCAATTCGCATCCGCCGTGCCGGAGGTATTCCCAGCTTTTTCTGTACCCCGCTGCCAATTCCCGAGAAAACAAGGATCGATGACAAAATTGCGGCCACGCTAAAAATAGGGTCACCCAAAAACTTGGTGAAGGTTTGAATGAAAGTCATCTCGATAAACATAAATCCTGTTCCGATGCTGAAAAAGTAGATCAGTGCAGGAAGTTTGTTTCTTGTCCCTTTGTAATATTTCCATCGAAATAGAAGCGGAGCGATAATCAGCAGAAAGCCGACTATTGAAAGCTGCAGAAACGTAATTACCAAAATCACGTAGCCCAGCTCCAGCCGCTGAAACCACTGATCGCCATAGGTGTCAAGAAAGCGGTCGAGCGAACTCCATTTAAAAAAATCCTGGAAATACGGACTGTCATCTGTAGACGACTTCACCTGGTAGGCCCAGTCATCGTAAAATGCTTCCGCATCATCAAACAGAATCCGGTTAATGGCGTGATGAATGTATGAGTAGTTCGTCCCGTCCGGCCCGTCAATAATATTGATCTGATCGATCTCATTTGAATCGATTCCGGGGTAATACTCCCTGTCGAGCTGCAGCTGCCGCGACTCTTCGATAAACCGCTCTGTCCGCTCCTGTGTAATAGGGCTTCCGGTCAGCAGCGTATTGGCGGCAAGGTAGTTCCGGCTTACAAAGATATTTTCCTCCGGGCTGTCGTTGCCAGCCGAAACCGCATCTTTGAAAATGGAGAAGACCTTTAGATTATCGCGCGGAGGAGACTGTATTTCGCGAGTGATGCTGATAAGTCCGCCCTCCGTTAAGCGTTCCCGTGCACGGATAATCGACTCTTTTGTAAGCAGGTAATCTTCACTAAGTCCCTGGAGGCCGCCGCTGCCGGTGGTCAACACTTCGCCCTGAACGAGCTGAATCAAGTCAAAAGTTTGATTGGTCTGTTCGAGAAAAAGCCTCGGATTTTGGGCGATCACTTCAACCTGTTCATCACGATAGATAGCTCCACCGAGCTCTGCCAGATCCTCCTTAATCAGGTCAACAATCTGCGGATTATTTTGTACCACGGTAATTTTATCCGCTCCAAGGCGCTTTGCCATCCATACATTTACGCCACCCGTTTCGCCAAGCAAAAGTACGTGCGGGTTGTCTAGCAATCTATATGCCAGAGACTGGGGGGTAAAATCCATGATCGCCGCTTCGCCGGGATCATCGATCGAAAAGATAGCGCCGGTCAACTGACCGTCTACCATTAACGCAAGCTGACTCGGCGGCGTGGTTGTGGCCATTGCCCCGGCAAAAAGAGTATGATGAAATGTGGGTGAGGAGTAGACGTTGATCTGTCCCCGAGGGCCAAACCGTTCCTGTACCTGCTCCGCATCGCCCTGACGCTCCAGCTGCTGAAAGTGGGCCAGCGTTTTGTACTGATCCACCGAGTGGGGCGGTTCAATCAGCAGAGCACCGAACGTTGCTAATGCGGCAATCGATCCAAGGAGAAGATTCCTCATTTGATTCTCATCGGTTTTGTTGCGTATGGAGAGCCAAAAGCAGATCATGGACACAAAAACGACGGGCGTTATCATCACCGGGAGTTTAAACGCGGGCACGAGAAACATCAGCCCGATGGCAAATACGCCACCCGCGCCGCTGCCGATCAGGTTGGCCGCATAGAGCTCCGGTACTTCTTTTTTAAAATAAGAAATCATAAACCCAACGATTGTGCCGCCAAAAAAGAAGGGTATAAACACGAGCAGGTTATAGGTAACCAGTAGCATAATCTGTTCGCCGCTGTGAAGCAGGTATTGGGTATCGAGCGGCAGGGACTGTGTGATCCAGTAGGTTATAGGAATGGAGAGGGTAAATCCCAGGAAGAAAATCAAATTCCAGAGGGCGAACCGGGCTTTTAGTTTATCGAAAAAGAGCGCCAAAAACGTACCGCTGGCCCCAAACCCGAGCAGTGCAGTACTGATCACCAGGTAGGAAAAGTGGTGGTAGTGCGATACCGACAGAGACCGCATGATCATTAACTGCAGAGCGATGATAGCTATCGACACAAAGAAGACCGATGCGGCGGACCAGTAGTTATAAAGGGGTTGTCTGTTTTTCATTCTTGTATGATAGACTCAACAGAAGTGAAATGTGAGAAGGCAAAAGTGAAAAGTGAAAAAAATATTCCTTATGTGGGTTATGCATGCATATTATAAAATACAGAGTCTGTCTTGTGATCTATAATTCTGTCTTTTGCCTTTTCACTTCTCACTTTAAAATCAATCCTGCGCCTCGCCAGTCATCGGCACAAATCGTACCGGGAGCATACGTTCCGTTCGGACTTGTCCATCTCCCGTTTTAGTTACCTTCATCAGGTTTTGCGTTTGGTATGGGCTCCCGACCGGTATCGCCATAATTCCACCCGGTTTAAGCTGATTCATCAGCGGAGACGGAATATGTCCCGGAGCGGCGGTTACAATAATCTTATCGAACGGGGCATACTCTTCCCATCCGTAGTAGCCGTCACCGGTTTTGGTTTTGATGGTGTGATAGCCAATTTCTTCGTACCGGCTTGATGAAAGTTCAGCCAACGGCTCCACAATTTCAATAGAGTAGACGTGGGGAGTCAGTTCAGAAAGCACCGCTGCGTGATAGCCGCTGCCCGTACCGATTTCCAAAACCTTATCACCCGGCTCAATTTCCAGCATTTCCGACATGTAGGCTACTATGTATGGCTGGGAAATGGTTTGTCCGTGGCCAATGGGTAACGGGTTGTTTTGATACGCCTGGTTTCGCTGTGATTCATCCACAAACCGGTGACGGGGTACATTGCGAATAGCATCAACAACCCTCGGATCTCTGATATTCTGCTGCTCCATCAGTCTTGCAAGACGGTTACGCTCTTCTTCGAATTCCGAAACCCGTGGCCGTTCCCAATCTGCAGTATCAGCGGTGGCATATGCAACATTCGTAATCAGTCCTTTACTGCCCAAAACATCAGCAGATTTATCCCCGCCGATAAACCATAACAACCCGGTGGTTACGGTTAACGTAATTAGAGTGAAAATAAATCTCATCATAATCTACTGGATTGGTTACGGTTTGCTGAATTCACAATGCTTTAATCGATTGACAATCAATAACGTACCTTCAGGTAATAAATTCCATAAAGGGAGCAGACAGTTCATACTAAGCACTTTTCCATAAAAAACATTTTTGGAATGTCGTTCGAAAATCCGAAGCGCTCATACAGTTCCTTTGCCCTGTTATCTTCCCGGACCTCCAGAGTAATCTTACAACATTGCTCTTTAATTGCCTCTTTTTCCACAGCCCCTAAAAGTGCGCTGCCAATACCGTTTCCTCTGAACTTTGGATTAACGGCCAGATCATGAATATTTAACACTCTTGAAGCATTAAATGTGGAAAAGCTAAAGACACAGTTTGCAATTCCGGCTGCTTCCGAATCCATAAACGCAATTAAATTCAGAGAACAGGGAAATTCTCGCAATTTTTCAATTAACGTGCTTTTTACTTCATCCGTCAGCGGGCTCTTTTTCCCCATTGGATCGCGTGCATATAGATCAGTAAGCTTCAAAATTGCATCTGCATGTATTCTGTTTGTAAGGTCTGCTTTAGTAATCTCAAGTTTTTTCATCGGTTTCATAGTTTAGTTTTAACGCGGTAATATGAGAAATTACGATCATGGCATCTCATACGTGATCACTGATTTTTTTAATACTGCAGCGAATTTCGCAAGATTTCAAATTATTTTAAAAGACTTCCTGCAGCAAAGCGATTTGAACATATCAAAAGAACCGTACTTACTCTCTTGGAACAAGTAAAGAATAAACCACATAAATAATAAATAACATCCTGATTAATTCTTTGATGATCTGTACATGAATCGATGTCGATACTTCTTTCCGTTCTCTTCTTTCATTCTGTACGCACTTATCAGCTGTAATGATCAACCAACCGGAACCGATAGCGTTCAAAATGGAGAAAAAGGTTATGACGGTGATCCCCCAATTAACGACTTCAGCCACACATTATCACCCGGCAGCTCGAACGGAGCGTTCATAACTGATAACGAATTTGATCAGATTGTGGTTGAAATTCAGTACATACCCGGCTCTCAGCCTAACACCGGATCCATTAATAATCTTTGGAGTTTTCTGAAACAGCACCTGGATAAAGCTTCTATAACCATTCTGGTCCGGCAGAAATCTCTTCAGGCAGACAGTAATCTTACACCGCAAACGAAATAGGAGGCCTGGAAGAACAATAAACCGAGCATAACACCAAAGGCACAACCATCACGACAGCGACAATGATGCGCACTGTACCGTTGAAACCTGAGTTCGATTGTTAAATCATGGGCCTAAAAGCCCCCCTTAATAAAATGCTCCTCTTTTATCCCGGTACTGAAATAATGGAATTATTTATTAATCGAACTGAGGTTTGAAGAGTGCCTGATGTTCTTTGGCGTAAACACTACTGATTCTTTTGCCAATTTATTTGGCGGAACCATCCCGGAGCTGGATGATTTTTTGTGTGGCGGATATTAAGGCGTTAAAGCAGGAATCGCCTTATCGGGCAGTCGATGGCAAGATAGCTTTTAGGTCTTAATCCTGCTTATACTTATGCAGGTTTTCAGCCCCTGCTTTTTGCTCTGCCTGGCTCAATGCATATGCACTTTCAAACAGTATAATCGGATTTTCATCCATATCGTTAGTGATGTGCGTTGAATAGCTGTTCTGAAGCTTCTCGATAACTTCCTTGGCCGTTTTATCAGACAGCCATCGCGCGGCGTGATATGTAACTCCCTGTTGATGGAGCTCTACTCCATACTCGGCATTCATCCGGTGTTCCACAACCTCAAACTGCAGTGCTCCAACCGTTCCCAGCAGAAGCTCGTTGCCAACACCATTTGGCACTTCAAATACGTGCACAACCCCTTCTTCCGCAAGCTGCTTCAATCCTTCTCGCAGCTGTTTCCGCTTAAACGGATCCTTTGTGGAAACTTTCATAAAGTGTTCGGGCGTAAATAGCGGAATCACGTTAAAGGCCACCGGTTCATCAGCATGAATGGTTGACCCAATTCGGAAAAACCCAGGGTTGAAGAGTGATACAATATCGCCCGGGTAGGCTTCTTCCATAATGTGACGCTCGTCACCCATCAAAGTGTGAGGAGTCGACATTTTAACTTTTTTCCCAGTTCCGGCGTGAATAACCTCCAGCCCCCGCTCAAAGCGGCCTGATGTAATTCTGATAAAGGCTGCGCAATCCCGGTGATCGGGATTCATATTCGCCTGCAGCTTAAATATAAACCCGCTAAACGGCTGATCAAGTTTGCGAACAGATCCCGTTTCATCTGTGTACTCCTGGGGGGTGGGCGCCAAGTCTTCAAAATAGTTCAGGAAAACATCAAGCCCGAAATTGTGCAGGGCTGAACCGAAAAATACCGGTGATGCTTTACCAATTTTAAATGCGTCCTTATCCATATTATCGAACATATCCTCAATCAGCAAAATCTCCTCTTCAACATCTGCTTTTTCAGCATCTGAGAGGCTGCATTTCTTCAACCCTTCCTGCAGGCTGAGAATTTCTGTCGTCGCCTTTTTTGCACCATGCTTCTCTTTAATGTAGAGGTGCATCTCTTTCCCAATAAGGTCGTAAATTCCCTGGAATTTTTGCCCATAGCCAATGGGCCAGCTCGCGGGGATCGCCTCTATTCCCAGTTTATTCTCGATATTGCTCAATATTTCGAGCGGATCCATACCGGGTCTGTCACACTTGTTTACAAACGTTATAACAGGTACCTGGCGAAGTTTACACACTTCAAAAAGTTTTTCCGTCTGTTCCTCAACTCCTTTGGCTACGTCAATTACCATCAGGCCGGAATCGGCGGCAACAAGTGTGCGGAGTGTATCTTCAGAAAAATCTTTGTGACCGGGTGTATCCAGAAGGTTATATCGGATTCCATCTTTCTCAAAACGAAGTACCGATGAAGTTACAGATATGCCTCTCTCTTTTTCGATAGACATCCAGTCGGACGCGGCATGGCGTGATGCTTTTCTCTGCCGGATAGATCCCGCCTCATGTATAGCGCCTCCATAAAGCAGGAGTTTTTCCGTCAGTGTTGTCTTACCCGCATCAGGGTGAGATATAATTGCAAACGTCCTTCTTAGATTCGCTTCTTTCGCAATCTGCCCCGGATTGAGTTCTGTATCTACTTTAGTCATAAATTTCAAAATTTTTGTAAGCCCTAAATATACTGCTTTTTTGGTGGATTATCACTTGTGGATTATCTCTTTGCACTACCATTTTCAACTTGCTTCATCGTAATCCGAAACACCCCGCACACCTTGACATAACGGCCGGCACTGGATAGTATATTTTTAGTTCATTTAATTAATAGTCAAATTATTCTATTTTTTTCGGAACAATAAACCTAACAATACCTATGAAGTATTGAACGACATAAACAAGACGATTTCTATAACAACAGGTAACCTTAAATTAACTCTATATTATGAACTCTTTGAAAAAAGTATCTTCAATATTTTCCGTATTCGCTCTCATGTTCGCCTTTGCCTTTTCCGTGAATAGCGCACAAGCTCAGGATGGCAATGTCATGGATGTTATTAACTCCAGTGATGATCACACGATATTCGCTGAATTACTTGCAGAAACAAATCTCGATGATGCTATCTCTGATCAAGGTCCATTTACAATACTTGCACCAACCGATGAGGCCTTTGAAGCGTTGGGTGGCGAGCTTGAACAGATAAAAGCAGATCCCGATATGCTACAAAATCTTTTGATTGGTCATCTTTTCCAGGGAGAAAACAGTGCTGAAGATGTTGAGCCTGCTCTTGGTGTAAATATCGTAACAGGTGATATTCCGGCATCAAATGGTCTTGTGCACATTACGGATGAAGTACTAAATTAATTAGAAATCATCTGATAAAGGCCGCTTCTGATTTATCGGAAGCGGCTTTTTTTGTTTCTTTTCTATTTTTATGTGGGTAGTCCAAAAATCAAGAGATCGCACTAATCGCCTTGTTTATTACATTTACAGATAAAAACATCTATAAATAGATACGGAATTGGCTTCTAATCAATTTCGGCAGCAATGTCATTCTTAAATTTTCGGCACCGTGCAATTATACCAGCAGGATAAAACGCAAATCTTTACAATAACATCAAGCTTGAAAGTATCCCAAAATGAATCAGCACAGGGCCTATTTTTTAAAGTTTAAAAAAGACCCAGCTGCTCATTTTGCCTATCTTTTGGTGATGCAGGCATCTCATCCAGTTCAATAAAATTCGACAGCAGCTTGTGAAAATGGCGTGCAATTTTTGGGGCGTATAATGTATCAGGGGAATGGATAAATATGTAGGGATGCAGTCCGTCTTTGATCCAATCTGCGGTAATAATAGCCCACTCTTTCAGGTACACCTCATTATTTATGATGTCATTTGCTCCCACAAATCGCACAAATGGCCTGGAACTGCTGGCGTCGAAACGAACCGGATTTTGCGGCTTTTTTTTCTGCGCTGCTACAATACTGGAATCCCCTCCTTTTATAGCGTGTAGTTTACGTGTGTCGAAGGTTACCCTATCGATTGAGTTTGCCTTCAAAAGGTTAAACAGGCGATTCTCCTTTTTTCCACGATCGTAAAAATCACTGTGTCTAACCTCTAATGCATAGTGATAATGCGGCGGCAATAGTTCGCAGAGCTCTTCCAGTTTGTCGAATTCATTAAATGAAAACTGGGAACTCAGCTGAATATGAAACGGCCCAAGCTTTTTCCGTATCGGGTCGAAAAGTTCTAAAAACTCAAGCACCTCACTCTCAACACCTTTTAGTCTTTTGTAGTGAGTAATTCCCTGCGGAAACTTAAAACAGAACTTAAAGCCGTCCGGAACCTGATCACCCCACTTCAAAACCGTTTCCGGAGATGGCGCCCGGTAGAACGTAGTATTTCCCTCCACGCTGTTAAAAACCGTTGCGTACTGTTTTAAAAACTGTTCCTGCACCGCAGCATCGGTGTAAAATATCCCTTTCCACTCCTTCAGTCCCCATTGTGTTAACCCTATATGATATTTTTTTATCCCCATAACTTATCAATAATTGTGGTGTTATTTGCGCGTTCAGATTCCCTTTTACGAATCTGTTTCAAAAATTTAAATCGGAAGCGATTCCATATTTGCATTCACCAAATCTACATCTATATTCACAACGTTTAACTGTTTACAATATACAATCTAACGGCTTCAATCGCCTGAATAGGGCCATCAACCAAAACTTTCCATTCTCGCATGCCTTTTAACTGGCTTGATTATACTGTAATTGCCGCATATATAGCCATCATGCTAATCGTTGGCTACTACGCGCAGAAAAGAGGTCAAGATAACCTGGAAGACTACTTTACAGGTGGAAAAAACCTCCCCTGGTGGCTGATCGGCGTCTCCATGGTTGCAACTACTTTTGCAGCCGACACTCCGCTTGCCGTTACCGGAATCATTGCTACCGATGGAATTGCGGGAAACTGGATCTGGTGGAACTTCATGTTTTCCGGACTCATCACGGTTTTTCTTTACGCCAAGCTTTGGAAGCGGGCTGATGTTATCACCGACGTAGAGTTCATCTCCATTCGCTATACGGGAAAGCCGGCCCGGATTCTACGCGGTTTTCGATCGCTTTACCTGGCGTTTCCAATTAACTGTATCATTCTCGGTTGGGTTACGGTTGGTATGGCTAAAATTCTCACCGTTCTTACAGGTGCCGGCCAGTGGGAGGTTATCATAATCATGTATGTGATGATCGGTATTTATATCGCCTTTTCAGGACTCTGGGGCGTTATTATTACCGACTTCATCCAGTTTATTATCGCCATGGGCGGCTCCATACTGCTGGCGTACTACGCCGTTGATTATGTTGGCGGGCTCGGCCAGCTGCAGATCGAGATCACTACTCTGTTTGGAGAAGGCCACTCTATGCTCTCAATTAACCCCCTTAACAGCCCCGATATCGCCATTGCAACAGCTTTGGTTTGGGTTGGGATGATGTGGTGGGCATCGTGGTACCCGGGTTCTGAACCCGGTGGCGGCGGCTATATCGCTCAGCGTATGTTCTCCGCAAAAGATGAAAAAAATGCCGTCGGCGGAACACTTTTGTTCAATGTAGCGCACTTTGCACTTCGCCCGTGGCCATGGATACTGGTAGCGTTGGTAGCGATGGTGGTGTATCCGGGACTCGACGATCCTGAAACCGGCTACCCGCTGCTGATGCTTAAACTTCTTCCCGCAGGACTTCTTGGCTTGCTTGCGGTGGCTTTTTTAGCTGCGTTTGTATCCACCGTATCAACGCATTTGAACTGGGGTGCATCTTATGTTGTGAACGATTTTTACAAACCTTATTTAAAACCTGAGTCTGAATTTAATTCAAAAGAGGCCGCTCAAAAACACTACGTGAAAGTTTCACGATGGACCACCATTTTGATGATGATATCGGCCGTCATTGTATCCCTGCTTTTTGATACGGTTCGGGGCGGATGGGAGGCTATTTTATCAATCGGAGCTGGTACAGGCCTGGTGTATATGCTGCGATGGTTTTGGTGGCGTATAAATGCCTGGAGTGAAATTGCGGCAATGTCTGCCGCCGCTATCGGCAGTTTCCTCGCTCCCGTTTTTGGCTACGATGACTTTGCCGCCAAAATGATCTTCACCACCATTTTTGCTACCATTATATGGGTTACCGTTACATTTTTAACAAAGCCCGATGATGAAGAAACACTTCAACGATTCTTCGACAGGGTAAAGCCCGGCGGACCGGGCTGGAAACGGTTTATGACGCGCGGTGAAGAAACCTACTCGCTGCTGCCGGGCCTAGGTTTTGCGGCCGTCAGTGCCCTTTCTATAATAGCACTGTTATTCGGAATGGGTCAGATCTTTTTCGAATCAACAGGGCTTGGCATTGGATCTTCCGCTATTGGAATTGCCGGTATTTGGTATGTTGTTCATAAAATTTAGCTTTCGTTATTTTTCTCATCCAGGTCGTTGAGAGCTTTGTTTCCATATTCAAGGAGTTTTCCAACAGTATGGATAAATTTTTCCCCTACAACTTCTTCCAAATCAGCTAATGCCTGGCTGTAAAGGTCATCCATCTCAGAAGATAACCGATTTCCTTTATCGGTTAGCTCCACGGAAACTTCCCGGCCTGAGCGGTGTTTCACCACAAGATTCTGCTTTATCAGCTTATCAATAAATCTCGTTATGGTTGAGGGAGCGAGAGAAAGCTGTTCAGCCAGATCTTTCTGTGTATAACCCCCGTTTTTCTTCAGAAGCATAAGAAGTTCTACGTAAGAGGTTGCCAAGCCAAACGAGCTGAGTTTTGAATCAAAATATGAGGTAAGATTTCTGGAAAATGTATTGGCTTTACTATGGAATGTATGCATAACAGGAGGATAAAGTTATTGTATATACAAAGGTAATAAGCAAAACTATTGCCAATTAAGCAATTATGTTTCCATTTGGGGCCTCAAATTGCGATCTTAACGAAACCTATTTGCAATTATGTATAAAGTTCAGCTTAAAAACTTCGAAGGTCCGCTCGACCTGCTCTTGTTCTTCATAAAGAGAGACGAACTCAATATCTACGACATCCCCATCTATCACATCACCCGCGAATTTCTCGATTATATTCGCCTGATGGAGGAGCTCGACCTGGAAGTTGCCAGTGAGTTTATTTATATGGCCAGTCTGCTGATGTCGATTAAAGCACGCATGATGCTGCCTCAAAATAACGAGGAGGATGAAGAGCTCGACGAACATGACCCCCGTTATGATCTCGTGCAAAGGCTTCTTGAATATAAGCGCTATAAAGAGATGTCTGAAAAACTCACCATTATCGATGAGGAGACACGACAAAAATATTTCCGTGGATCTTTTGATGCAGATAACGTTGATAAACAAGCCACGGGAGAGGCCCTGAAAGACGTCACCATTTTTGATCTCATGAGTGCCTTCCGAAAAGTATTGAGCGACATTAAAAAGCAGAATACATTTCACCGTGTTGAAAAGGTTGAAACAACAGTTGAAGAGCAGGCTGAATACATCCAGAATCTGTTGCGGGCAAGAGGGCGTACCTCATTTCGGGATATTTGCACTGAAATTGGAACACGCATCGTTATTGTTGTTGTATTTCTTGCTGTACTTGAGATGCTAAAGGAGCAGCAAATCAGCCTTTTTATTGAAAATGACCCCACTGATTTTTACCTCGACCTTAAACCTGTTGAGGAGATTATTGGCTCCGATACCGAAAATGAAAACATATCGTTATGAAAACATTCTATACGCTCACTCTCGTTTCTCTAGTAGTTTTTTTCCAAAGTTGTGCCGGAATTGGCAACCTCACAGAAAGGGAGCCGGCACAATTCGAAGAGCTGCTGCCGTACTCCGAACTCATCACCCCCGATTACCTTCGCTCTCATCTTGAAATTATTGCGCACGATTCTCTGCAGGGCAGGGATACTGGATCAGAAGGTGAGAAAGCAGCTGCCCGGTATATCATAGAACAGTATGAGCAACTTGGAATACCATCCAAAGGAACCAACGAAACCTACCTTCAGCCATTTATGCTTAATGCTGAACGAACAGACAGCCTGGTTTACGAAGTTTTTCAGATAGAACATTCAGACACGCTTGTTCATACCCGGTCCGTGATTGCCAACAACTCTCCGGGTGATTTTATACGGTTGTTTGGTGGTGCAAGTCCCTTAAAAGGTGATATAATTTTTGGCGGTTTTGGAGTTAATGATACTTCAAGAGGCGTAAATCACCTGAACGAGGAGCTTATGAAAGACAAGTGGGTGCTGATTTTTGCTGATTTCCCAACTGTAGTAGATGGCGATACGCTTATCAATCCCGCCATAACCAACAATCAAAGAGTTGGCGATCTTTTCGGAGAAGTGGATGCTGGCGGCGTTCTTGTGGTTTCTGCAAGCGAAAGCGGCCGGTTCAGTGAAGCTGCTGATGTAAATTCCCAACTGATTGATCAGCCTAATAATATGCGCCTTCAATATCTCGACGACTCATCTGCGCAGAGAGGTTTTCCAAAATCTTACACACAGGTAAGCCCGGAACTTGCCGTCGAAATACTAGGATTGAACTCAACCAGAGAGCTCTTCACTCTGCGAAAACAGATCGCCGATAGCATCACTGATTTTGAACCTGAGCCCACCGGCTACCACCTGGACTATCTGCCCTACGAAGGAACCGTTGAAGTTGAGTCTAACAATGTAATCGCCTATATGGAAGGGAGTGACCCCTCCCTGAAAAATGAAGTTATCGTTTTACTGGCTCACTACGACCATATAGGACTTTCGATGCCCGACGAAAGGGGAGACATGATTAACAATGGCGCTGATGATAATGGTAGCGGTACTGTTGCGCTCCTTGCCATTGCAGAGGCCCTTAATAACGCGAAATCTGAAGGGTACGGCCTCAGCAGAAGCGTGCTGTTTCTCCACGTCAGCGCGGAAGAAAAAGGCCTGCTCGGTTCACGCTATTACTCCGACCATCCCGTAATTCCCATCGAACGAACTGTAACCGCGTTCAATGCTGATATGATTGGCCGGAGTGATCCGGAAAACATTGAAGCCGGAACAACTGACTATGTATACCTAATTGGCGGAGAGATCATTTCATCAGAGTTAGATAGCCTGGTTACCGCAGCTAACGACAAAAGCGTAGGCATCAGGATCGACCGCAGATATAATGACCTCACCGATTCCAACCAGCTCTATCGCAGAAGTGACCACTGGAACTTTGGGCGGCTTGAAGTACCCTTCGTTTTTTTCTTTACCGGCCTTCACGAAGATTATCACAGGCCCGGAGATGAAGTGGATAAAATCGAGTTTGAGAAATACTCCCGTATTGTTCAGCTTATCTACTCTTCAACTGTAAACGTAGCCAATTATGATGGAAGGCCCGGTGTTGACAACGAGGCGTTCATTAACATCACGCGGCAGATGCCACGGTAAATACATCTTTTTAACCCGCCCGGGGAGATGGGCGGGATAATCTGTTCTAAGATTGGGAGTACAGTTTACCCTTGATAGTAGGAGTATAATCCTGTTCGGTCTGTTCTCTTTTCCCGAGGCCACCCCTCTAATTTTCCCTTGAGTCAGAGAGGCTTCTTGCTCTTCAATTCATAAAGGTTATTAATCGAACTGATAAAAACCCTACCGTCCTGTTAAAATAAATGCGGCCCAGTTTACGGGATCAGCCATGTGCGGCCTGTTTATAATATTCAGTTTTGCCCGCCGCAAAGCTTCATTGTAGCTGTAGCCATCCCGGATATAGTCGTAAAAATCGATCATTAAATACGCCGTAGGCTGATCGTTCACCTTCCACATTGACACCAGGAGGTTAGATGCACCCGCATAAATAAAAGCCCTGGTAAAACCAATCAACCCCTCCCCTCTGAATGTGGACCCAAGCCCGGTTTCACAGGCGCCAAGCACTACAAGGTCGGCATTAAACTCCATGTTGTAGATATCACCCACATATGCGATTCCATCCTCACCCATATCGGGGTATAACATTATACCCGAAAATTCCGGGTTCTGCTCATTCACGAACGCATGGGTTGCAAAATGAATAAAATTATACTCTTTCAAATCAATAGACGAGAACCGATTCATTGTAGCGTCTGAACCGAACAATATTTTCGTGTTGTGGGGACGAATATACTCGCCCCAGCTTCGCCTCTCTATAAAAAGACCAGATATGCTCTGAGTTTCATATTTTGTTAGCAGGAGCGGCTCCACAGTTGTAGCGTACTGAACATCAACTTCATCTTCTTCGGGGCGAATAATTTCGCTGCTGAATGGAGCAACGGCCAGCAAATTTCGTGGATTTGCAGGGCGTCTTTCTGTCATAATATTAAGCATAGTTGCAGAAGGAATATAGCTGAAGGTATACTTCCGCAGCAAATAGGGCATTTGATGAAATTTTTCATGATCGGGCCGTTCGGTTAACAGTACCTCAAAAGGGAGGTAATGAAGTTGCTGATCGGCCACTATAATGATTTCTTCGCCCGATATATACGGCTCCACCGGTTTGAAAATGCGTTCATACAGAGAATGTGCCGTATTAATATACTCTTCTGTTTTTCCTTTGGCTACATCAGTGCGTATTCTCTGCAAATAAAAGAAGGATTCCTCCGTAGATCCCAAATCTAAAATAGTAGCGTCTTTAGAGGTTATAACAAGCGCATAAATTGAGTTTGCGCCAAGTGTATAGCTTACAATCGTTTCACTATCACTGAGAAGTTGCTGAGCATCGTTGAGCGTCAGCACGGACTGATCATACTTCAACATGTAATAGGTTGGGTGCTCTGTCTCGAGATCTCGCGTAAACTGTTCAAGTTCTCGTTTTTTGCTAAATACGGAGTCTTGTAAAGCGATTACCAGGTCGTTATTTTGATCGAATCCCTTTTCCTGTTCCCTGAACAGTCGTTGCTGCAGCTGCGTGATTCTTGTGTTAAGTGCAGTCTCATTTTCAAGTACCGCTTCCGGAACCCCCGCAAAATTCCGGGCTGAATGTTTCTGAATTAATTCAAGGGCAACACGGGAACGGCTTTTTTCAATCGTATCAAATATTCGGTGAATATACTGTTCATCGCCAGACTCATCGTAAAGAGCGGCCATTATTTCGATCGCGTCGGTATAAAGAGAATAATTTTGATCTACAAGCCGCAATTTAGAAGCCTCGTTTTTATAGGACATCTGAAGCTGATCTACCAGGTCGGTTGCCCAATCTGTAGCTTTTAGAGCGAGCTTGTAATAATGCTCGTCGAATTCACCGGGCTTTTCCCTTAAAAGCCTCGATTTATACTGCAGAACCCTCACCAGTTTTACAGGATCTGTGACGTGGCGATCAAGATCCGGATTTTCATCAAAATTGTACTCTCCATAGAGTAGTTCCATTGACCGTCTGTAATAGTAGAGGGCTTCGCTATAGTATTCATCTTCGTAATACGTTTCACCAATCAATAAATATGCGTTTGCAACATGTGGATGACTCTCTCCTAGCCTCTCAAACGTAATGTCGAGTGCCTTTCGAAATTGCGTCCTGGCCCCCTTTTGATTTTTCATCTGAGACGAATAAAGCGTACCGAGCCGAATGATCGGGTCGATCAGATCGGGATGATTATCACCTAATGCATTTCGCCGAATGGATATCGATCTCAGGTAGTTCTCTTCTGCCCTGCTATAATTTTCATTTTGAATATAAATAGCCGCCAGGTTCGAAAATCCAATGGCTGTTTCAGGATGGTCTTCTCCTAATGAAGCCACTTTAACTGTCTGTGCCCGTTCCAAATACTGTACCGCAAGCTCATAGTTTCCAAGCGAATAGTAGCACAGTGCAGCATTATTCAGCGGAGCACCAAGTTCAATGTGGTTCGGACCCAGGATTTTTTCAATAATCCCTGCAGCTCTTGCAAAATAATCTGCCGCCTGACCAAGGTCCTGAAAGATGTAATATATTGTTCCGATATTGTTATATGCGGTCCCTACTTGCAGGTGTACGTCGCCGTGTACTTTTCGAATACTTTTCAGCGACTTTTGATAGTATTCCATTGCGGATTCGATTTCCCCCACTCTCCTGTACGATATGCCTAAATTATTATAAACCTGTATCAGCAGTCGCCCGGTTTTGTCCAGATCATCAATCGGCTGTGCATTTTCAATACTTTTCAAATAGCTTGTTATTGCAGCACTATAGTTACCAGCCTCAGACTCATAATGGCCAATAGAATTGTGAACAACCGCAGTATTAAAAGGGGAAAGATTACTCTCTGATTCCATTGTGCGAAGTTTTTTCGCCCAGTTTCCGCACTCCTCAATTTCTACACTTGCACATTCAAGCAGGGTTCGGTTAGAGTATATACGTGCAATTTTGTTTATATCGCCATCCAGACGATTATTTACAAACATCTCGATATCCCGAAACTTCTCTCTCGCTTCTGCAAACCGGCTCTCTCTGCGCGCAATAATAGCTCGGTAAAGTCTGGCTTTGTAGCAGCTTTCCAGATCGTTATCTGAAGAACAGTACTCCTCAACAACAGACTTAAACATAAGGTCAGCCTGCTTGAACTCGCTCTTGTCGAACGATTGCATAGCCTCATCGAGCCGATCTTCCGGATTGGAATCTGATTGAGCCTGCACCGCATGAAACGCAATGAGACAGAATAGAAGGAGTGATACGCCCGACTTTAGGAGCGCTGAATAGTTTACTTTGTACACGTTTCAGGGGTTTATTGAAACGCTATTTTAACGATCAGGCGTCAATTTGTAAAGCTCTAATCTGCAATTTTTCCAAATAATGCATCAACAAAGGCTTTTTTCTCAAAAACCTGCAGATCTTCAATCTGTTCTCCCACACCAATATATTTAACGGGCACCTTCAATTCATTGGATATTCCAATAACAATTCCGCCTTTTGCAGTGCCGTCAAGCTTTGTCAGAATCAAGCCGGTTATATCCACAACGTTGGTAAAGGCCTGCGCCTGCTGCATTGCATTTTGTCCCGTAGATGCGTCCAGAACAAGCAAAATTTCGTGGGGAGCACCCTCTACAACTTTACCCATTACCCGCTTAATTTTGCCCAGCTCGTCCATCAGTGACTTTTTGTTATGCAGACGCCCGGCGGTATCCACAAACGCAATGTCCGCATTTTTCGCCACGGCTGATGAAACCGTATCGTACGCTACTGCTGCCGGATCTGCATTTTGTCCCTGCTGAATAAGAGGTACTCCGGCTCTTTCACTCCATATTTCAAGTTGATCTACGGCTGCAGCACGAAATGTGTCTGCAGCTCCCAATAGAACATTTTTTCCGGCCTTTTTATACATATAGGCCAGTTTACCGATGCTAGTGGTTTTTCCCACTCCATTTACCCCAACAACAAGCACAATGTGCGGCTTCTGGTCAAAGTCGGCATTAAATTCCGCCGGTCTGTCTGAGCTGTTTTCCATCAGCAGTCCGGCAATTTCTTCCCGAAGAATTTTTTGAAGGTCGCCCTGGGTAATAAATTTATCACGTGCGACCCTCGCCTCAATTCGATTGATAATTTCGATGGTGGTTTTTACACCAACATCCGACGTAATCAATATATCTTCCAGGTCATCGAGGGTTGCGGCATCCACTTTATCTTTTCCGACAAATGCCTTCCCCAGTTTACCGAGTAGTCCCTCCCGGCTTTTTTCAACTCCCTTCTCAAGTTTTTCCTCTTTTTTGAGGCCTAATTTTTCAAAAATACCCATAGCTATCCGTTAATTAAATTCAGCACCATCCAATATTTTTTTATATCTGTAAAAATAGTGAACAAATGAGATTATCATCATAAGTAAAGATGCAAACATTAAAACATGATGAACAGTTGTTTCTTCACGAAAGAAAAACACTGCAATCCAATAGAATGCCAGAATGTTTACAGATATTTTCCCTGACATGGTTGACATAGCGACTTTTCCACGTCTGGATTTAATATACCCAGAGCCGATCATTATGCAGACGTCACGAATCACACCGATCACAAAGAACCAGAGTGGAATCCAGCCCAGCCATACCGTATAGAAAAAAAGGAAGAACGCCATTACTTTATCGGCAACGGGATCAAGTATTTTACCCAGCTCAGAAACTTCATTTCTGAGTCGTGCCACCAATCCGTCAAGATAATCAGAAATTGCCCCGTAGAATATCAAGCCTGTAACAATCAGACTGATTTCACGATTGTTTTCGTAATGAATATAAATTATAGGTATGGCAACAAGTACACGCGATAAAGAAATCAGGTTCGACCATGTGAATATGTCGTCCCGAACCAATACCTTTTCCCCATCAACATTTATCACGTCCTTCATGGAGTGAACAGTTTGATTTAATTTTTTTAAAAATACACTTTTTACAATTTCAATCTACTGATGACTAAAAACAATATCGAACCACCCACCGACACCCAAAAACAGCTCACCGAAAAAAAATTGTCTTCGAAACATGTGTTTGATGGAAAGCTGCTTCAAGTCTACGTAGACGATGTTCAGCTTCCCGATGGTACAACTTCAACCCGTGACTGGATAAAGCATCCCGGTGCGAGTTCTGTAGTTCCCGTTTTTGAAGATGGCACAATTATGCTTCTGAAACAATTCAGATATCCTCCCCGCAAAATATTTATAGAGGTACCAGCCGGAAAGCTCGATGAGGGGGAAGCACCGTCTAAAACGGCTGAACGTGAGCTTTTGGAAGAAACAGGTATTAGCTGTTCTTCCATATCTGAGGCAGGTTCTTTTTTCCCGGCCATAGGTTACGCGGATGAAGAAATTTTTGTGTTCGTGGCGTGGGGGCTTACTAAACAGGCAAAAAACGTTGATGATGACGAATTTCTGTTAAATCACAGAGTCTCTTTTGCAGATGCCCTCGAAATGATAGCCACCGGAGAGATTACAGATGCAAAAACGATATGCTCTATCATCAAAGCCAAACTCTGGTGGGAAAAACATGAACCGTTTCCGGTTGATTTTACCTGAGAACACCCTCTTTCTCAGCGAGATCTAAAAATGTTTGGTGCATGTTATCGCGTTTCACCTCGCCACGCCGGATGAGCTCCTCCATCTCATCTCCGGTCAACATCATTAAACAGCCGCTCTCTTTCATAGCAGAATCAAAATTTCGAGGATCGCTCAGTTTCAGTTTATTGATGTCGAGTCCATCCGGGCTGATATTCGCATCAACCAGGCAGTAAAATATATCCTCGGGTTCATCTCCAAACTCAACAACTTCAAGCAGTGTATTTTCTTTTTTCTTATTCATTGCTCCACTAATTATGACGTTCAATAAAATCGCGCGCTTTAATCAGCTCCAGAACTTCGCCCGAATCTGAATCTATAATCTTTACCTGGAAAAGGCTGATTATCGCCTGGTTATTCAGGGTATCCATCGCTTCCTGTACCGTTGCGCACTCTTCGGTTTCGCTAACCAGGTCGTTAACACCCTGCACAATATAGCGCAAACTCCGTTTTTTAGCTTTCTGCTCCTCTTCCACCGGTTCATCAAAATAGCTGCGAATCGCCTCCTCGGTAATAAACCACTGCACCCCCAACTTTTTGCCCTTCAGCTTCCCTTCCCTGAGATAGGCGCGGATCGTCATTTTACTTAGCCCAAGGAGTTCATGCAAGTCATCGACGGAATAAAGTGTAAGAGAGCCAATTTTTTTCGGCATTTGATTATGAGATTACCATCTAATTAATACCATTTAAACGAATGAAAGAAACCTATCAATTATAGATTACTTATACAATATATAAACGGTTTGGTCATGAGGCGCATTCCCTCGTATATTTTTATCAATTGATTGAAACAAAAATCCACTCTAGCAATTCTCCAATGTCAAAATTTCTCTTCATCTGTTTGTTCTCTCCATTCCCAGGTTAATAATAATACCAACGACTTTGTCTGTCCTTACAGTACCCGGTAACGCCCATGGCTGCTCTACATCGTAATCCTCCATGTTAATTTCAACGCTGCCCCTGCTTTCCAGACGATACTGATCAATCAATTTCATTTCAGGATATTCTTCAGAGCGAAGAGCTTCTTTTAAAATCCCGGTTCATTTTACTTCAGCCGCCGTCCATCTGTTCAATCGGCACAATCACATTCAACTCATCAACATCGGAGCCTTTCCATTTATCCGGTTCCTGAAACCACGTTTCCGGAACAAAAAACTGTACGGAGAACTCACCGGCCACAACATCCCTGGTGTGAAGAGTTGATGTACCCTCAATTTCCAGAGTACTCTGTTCGGTTACAGATAATTAGATCTGGTAACCGTTATTGTTTTCTTATGCATAAACGGGTTCTGAAATCGTCAGCAAAATAATTAATGTGTAAAGAATGGATACTACTTTCATAAAGGCTTTAAATTGAGTTTCAAGTGCAGAGCCGGATCCACTCCATTAATAACTTCTACTCATATAAAGTTTAACTATGCTGATTCATTCTGTCCCTTTGCCGCTTGATTTATCTCTATTAAATAAAAAAACCGCTCTGCAATTTATCTAACAAAGCGGTTTCGATTTTTGAACTCAGTTAAAAGTACTATCAAACAGGGTTCGATTAATAATCTATTTCATTTATTCAGTAAAAACTCTCCCCTAACAAGGGGAGATTGAGAGGGGTGTTTGACATAGTTCAAAAACTGAGCAGAAATTTTATGCAGGAATAAGTTGATGAAACGGCTAGAAACTGGAAAATAAACATGGGCCCTTGATGAACATCCCCCTCGTTCTCGCTGGCGCGGGATAAAAGAGGAGGCCTTTTCTAAGGGGGAGTTTTAAGGTCATAATTTGAAAATCGAAATCAGGTTACGGAGCTGCTGCAGCCTCGGGCGCAACATCTTGTGATGACAAGAGCGCTGCTTTTTTCTCAGCCACAAATACTTTAATGTTATCTGCAGTTATATAGACAACAGGTATCAGAACCAGGGTAATGAGCGTTGAAGCCGTCAGGCCCCCTATCACAACTCTTGCAAGAGACGCCTGAATTTCTCCTCCTGCACCCCACCCAAAGGAAAGTGGCAAGAGCCCCAGAACTGTTGTGAGTGTTGTCATAAGAATCGGACGCAGCCTTAATTTACCGGACTGTACTACCGCTTCATATACGCTCAGGTTTTTATCGCGCCTCATCAGGTTGATATAATCCACTAGCACAATCGCGTTGTTCACCA
>CAZXYQ010000028.1:0-28755 GCA_964644975.1 uncultured Rhodohalobacter sp. | reverse complement strand
CTATGGATTCTCAAACACAATCTGAGCTTGCTGAAGCAAGTGAAAGTATGGAAGATGATCCACTCGCACTCTTAATAACGATTATCTCTGAGTACATTAATCAGGCTGACAGAGAATCTGGCCTCGATGCTCCGGATTATCTCCGAATGAGAGCCCAGCACGCTTACTTTGTAAACGTATGGGAGCGAATCGGTGAAAATATGTCAAATACATATGCCTCTGATTCTCCCGTGCAGGCGCGACAGGAGATTTCAGACCTGTTAGCTGCATGGCAGGCAAGCGTGGATAATAAACTTTGGAATGCTCTGAGTACCGCTTTCAATCAAAACGGAATTGAGCTGCCTGCATTCACCAGCGCTGATGCATTTAACAACGCTTTAAACACGTTTGTTGATAATGCAACCAGTACAGCACGTGAACAAAACGAAGATGCTGATTTTCAACTTTATGAAAGTTTTAGCATGTATTGGAACGGTACTGTTAAATCAGACTGGGGCGAACTTTTAACAACAGGTAATGTCCTTTCTCAGGGTCAAATTGCTGCAATTGATGTGAAAATGGGCGATTGGGCGAGATCTGCGGAACCAGTATCTAACCTTATGTTTATTCTTTTCCTGATTAGTTTGGCTGTTATTATTGGATTAGTCGTTCTCTTGGTTACCAAGAAGAGCTGATCCGGTAAGCTGCCGATAAGAATACATGAATAGAGTCAAAGCCCGTTCCGATAAAATCGGAGCGGGCTTTTTTTATATAATTTTTCCAATTCCGCGTTGTTTGTTAATTCACCTAAAAAATTTCTTACTAACTTAAGTTCAACTAGTAATATTCTTGATTTATCGAAGAAGAAGTCTCCCCTAACAAGGGGAGACTTCCCCAAGGGATCTCATCGGGGTGGGGTGTTACCATCGAAAATTTCCGCGATCTGATGAACATCCCCCTCTTTTAAAGGGGACTTTTTATAATTAATATTCATCAATTGAACCCAGATTACAACTAAATTGATGAATTGGGTTGGTGAGTATGCATCACAATTCCTATCATCTATTCATCTAAACTATAAAATTGTAGAACAGGAAGACTCACTTTGGCCAAGGCAACAAGCATTGACTTTTTTAAAACGGCAAGAAACAGCATACGCTCACCGGAACAGCGAAAGCCGATCTACTATTTTTACGGTGACGAACGTTTTTTTATTGACCGGCTCCAACAAGAAATAAGCTCCGTTATACCCGTTGAACAGAAGGATTTTAACTTCGATCTTCTATATGGGGGAGAAACAACTCCTGAAAAAGTTCTCGGTATTGCAAAAAGTTTTCCGATGATGGCCGAGCAAAGGGTTGTCATTGTTCGCGATTTTCTTCAGCTTCGTAATTCCGATTCAGGCGGGGGAACAATAAATGATTTTGAAAACTATGCTAAACATCCGAACCCTTCAACACTTCTTTGTTTAATAGATAAAAAACTTCCGGATGGCCGAACATCGTTAGGTCAGGCGTTTAAAAATAAAAACAATAAACAGGTACAAGAGTTTGAGTTCACTACTCTGCCCGATTACCAGCTGGCTGACTGGTCCATTGAGTGGGCCAGGGCTCAGCATAATAAAGTTTTGGATCCTCAGGCTTCTCAAATTCTGGCCCAGCTCGTAGGTAACAATCTACAGCTTCTGTCTACTGAAATAGATAAAGTGTGTACTTTTGTGGACACTGAAGAGAGGGTAACCATTGACCACGTTAAAAAAATAATCGGCTCATATCGTGAATATTCGGTGATTGAGCTAAAGGAGGCCATATTTCAGCGAAACCTGGAAAAGTCCCTAAGTATTGCGGAACAGATGTTGCTCAAGAGTAATGTAGATGCGGGAGAAGTTATTCGATCCGTAGGGTTCTTTTACAGAGTGTTCGCAGATGTATGGCAAATACGCCGGCTGATGGAAAAGCAGCTTTCCAAAAATCAGGTTCAATCAGAACTTGGAATAGGTAACAGTTACCTGTTTAACTTTAAATGGAAAGATGCTTCAAAATTTGAGCTCGCCGAAATGCCCCGCATTTTTGAAGCCTTGCTCGACGCCGACCGCGCCGCTAAAGGCTTCAGCACTCTCGATGTCCCTTCGATCTATCTTCTGCTGATAAAGCGCATCATCGGCTAATAATTTTTCCGGTGGTGCAAAACAGCAACTTCGAAATAGGGGTACCACCATGGAATCATCCAGAACAGCTAACTTACACACACTTTCAGATGAAGATGTAATGGAGCAACTTCAGGCAGGAGTTATTCCGGCTTTTGATATCATTGTACAGCGTTACAAAGATCGCCTTCATAATTTCCTCTTCCGGTATACACACAATCACCAGGATTGCGAAGATCTTGTTCAGGAAACATTCCTAAGAGTGTACCGAAGCCGGCAGTCTTATGTAAGAATTGCAAAACTCTCTACATGGATGTACACTATTGCGTTGAATCTTGCAAAAAGCATGTATAAAAAGAAGCAGCGAATGACCACAATTTCCATGCACGCTGATCCATCTGATCCCGATGATCGCGAATTTGAAATTGAAGATTCAGTTATTCTGCAGGATGATCAACTTCATCAAAAAATGTCGGTGAATGAACTTGAGAAAGCACTTATGAAACTGAATGATGATTTCAGAGAAGTTATTGTGCTTCGGGATATTCAGCAGCTTAGCTACGAAGAGATTGCTGAAATAACCGATACGGCCATGGGAACGGTAAAATCCAGGATTAACCGTGCAAGACAGCAGCTTCAGGCCCTTATAGGCAGTTATGTAAACCCTGAAACAATTTAGCACATCATAAGTTACAACAGCGTAATGTATTGCGAAATTACCGACCCTGATACCAGGTTCCTTCTCAAATATTAATTTTGGGAACTATCCCGGATCAGGGCGGTACATAGTGATAACCTATTTAAATAAACGCTGTTTCTCATGATGTCCTACAATATAAACACCAATCCGCTCGATGAATTTGTGAATGATTTTGCAGAAGGTAACCTCACCAAAGCTGAGCTACAATCATTCTCTGAGCTTCAAGACAATAATCCTCGACTAAAACGAATGGCACGCTCCGGTATGCTAGCGAGAAAAAATATAATGCAGTTGCCAAAAGTAAATTGTCGTCCGGGATTCGATCAGAGAATGGCAGCAAAATTCGCCTTAGAACTTGAAAATGAGGTGAATAGACTTAATAATCCTGCAAAGCTTGTAACTGAGTCCTCGCAATAGCCTACACTTTGCTTTTTAGATCCTCCAGCAGCTCAGAGAGCTCTGTATGTGTACGGTCTGTTTTCAGACCTTTTTCAACAAAATCTATACTCTCTTTGTATGCCTTTGCTTTGTCTAATAACCAGGCAATATTGTAATAGGCATCCGTGAAATCAGGATCGTTTTCTATCGCTTTTTCATAGCATTTCGAAGCTTCAATATGCTGATTCTGCCTCAGAAAAAAATTACCCAAATTAAAATGAGAAATCGCCTTGTCGGGTTGTATGTGAGTAAGGTAGTGAAAAAGCTCGTGGGCCTTTTCTGGATCGCCGCTTTTTTCAAATTCATCGGCAAGATTGTTTAGTGAAGCAATGTGAGCGGGATTCTTCTCAAGAGCCCGCAAATATGTGTCAATAGCTATGTCGGGCTGATTAAGTTCTGAGTATGTATTTGCAAGGTTGAACAGATAAGCTGCCGACTCTTCTGCCTTTACAGCCCGTATAAGATATTGCTTCGACTGTTCCAGCTCTCCAAGTAAGTAATAGCCAACACCTGCATCATTAAGTACTTTCGCAGAATTGTTACCGGCTTCCATATCTTTTTCTATCGTTTCAAGCTCCTTTCGAATCTGCTTTTCAGTCATTAAAATTGATATCCTATTTGTATTTCTCCTACGAAACTGTTGTCAGTACTAGTTGATAAAATCGCCTTAATGGGCCCTAATATTGTTAATGCCCCAACTGATACACTTGCACCATGTTTAACATCGCTGGTTGAAAAGCTCCAGTTTTCAGTAAATCTTCCGGCGTAATAATCGATGTTTATAAACCTGTGATACAGGGGCTCAAACTGAATTCCTGCAGATACCATCTGAACATTTCTGCTGTATAACTGGTATCGCTCATAACCACCAAATCCAACAAAACCAAAAACAGGATCATTTCTGTTTGCCAGGAACCATGACTGTAAAGGTAAATCTTCACCTACGCTATACCCTCCAAACATCAGGGTTCGGATAGACATTTTATCAGAAACCGGAAAATAAGATTCAAGAATACTGCCGAGGCTAAAATAATTAATTGAACTCAGCGAAATATCACTGCTATATGAAGCATCTGCCACAAATCGTGTTCCTGATTTTGGGTACGATTTTCGATGATGTCTGTCCCTGATGAGCCGCAGAAAAAAGGATTGGTGATTAATTTCCGACGTTTTAATTTGGTCAAGGTTAATTGTGTTAGTGTTGAATATAAAATCTCTTCGCAGGCCACCTGCAATCAAATTGTTTGAGCTGAGATAATTGCCAATAGATAGCTCTAACCTTGTGAGGTTATTTTTATAGCGAGCTGTGCGTTCATTACCATTAAACTGATCAATATTTTCTGATTCAAACAAAACTTTGGTACGAAGTCCAATCCGGGAACCCAACCCACCATACCCAAGCAAATCGGCCATTGCCCGGATTTCATTTCCAAGGCGCAGTTCAAACCGCAAACTCGAATTGTTAAAAATTAAGTTTCTAAACTTAGATGAAAGCAGGATGGAGGCTTCTGTTTGTGTTTCATATCTGAGGCCGACTCTGAATATATCAGTTCTATTTTCTTCAACATTAATATGTAGATTGTAATAGTTTGATTCATCAGGCTGAATCTGATATGTAATGAGATCAAAAAGTTGCGTGCTGTAGAGCTGTGAAATTTTTTGGTCGATAAAATCCGGAGTAAGTTGAAAATCTTGCTCTATCTCAAGTTCACTCAGTATAAATTCATCACTGACTAGTTCATTTCCTTCAATAATCACCCTGTTGAACGGCAGTGCACCGTACGATCCAATACCGGTTCTGACAGTTGGAGAATAGTGTTGTTTCTTTGCCAATTCAGCAAGCTGATCTTTGTAAAGTTCTGCCTTTTCGTATCCAACATTTATTAGTTCATCAACACGGCCAAAGTCCAAAATATCGAAAGAATTCGCTTTTTCAGGGTTGATGTAGATATCAGAGGCTTCAACCTGGTGCTCAATTTTTTCATTTATCCTGTAATTGACCACCTGGTTTAACACATCTGTAAAAGATTGCAGGCTATCTAGCGGCATCAGCGGAGCGGCAACATTTACAGAGATGATAAAATTAGCACCCATATCGCGTGCCTCATCAACGGGTAAATTGTTCGATAAACCACCATCTATATAAGTCACACCATCGATGGTGTGGGGCCTCATCAGCGAGGGAATAGAAATGCTTGCCCGGATGGCGTCCGGCAGGTATCCGGATTTAAATGTTTTTGGTCGCCCTGTTTCTAACTCAGTTGCAATTGTAGCGAAGGGTATTGGGAAATCCTCAAAATTAGCGGTTCCGTGTGCAGGCCATGTGTATCTGGATAAGAAGGAGTAGATATTTTGTCCGCTTATGATACCAAAAGGTAAATCCAGCCCACGCTCACTAATAGGAAATGATAGGATAGTTCTGTCGTCAAATAAACGCTCGTAATTTGAAAGATACTGTCTGCTGGGTCTTTCAGTAAAGATTTCGTCCCAGTTGCTGGATTTGGCAATTTCCGTGAGCTGGTCAGTTGTATATCCAATAGAGTACAGAGCACCGATCAGGCTACCCATGCTGGTACCTGTTATATAGTCTATCCGAACTCCGGCCTCCTCCAGTTTCTTAATGACGCCAATGTGTGCAATTCCTTTTGCTCCGCCTCCGCTTAAAACAAGGCCTACTTTGAGGCTGTCACCATTTTGTGGTATCGACTGAGAAAAAAGAGTGTTAAAATAGAAAAGGGAGAAAGGAATTAATATGATTAATAGCCGTAAGGTGTTCATGCTATAAAAATACGACGAATGTAACCATCAATACTAATTTAATATGTAACTAAACTTCAGCAAAAGCTTTACTAACTGCACACCTGAGTTTCTCTTCGGTTACAGGTTTTTCAAGAAAAGCTTCGTAATTAGTCTGAACTGCTCTGCTTCTCGTCTCCTGTTCAGAATTTCCGGTTACGTAAATGACTTTAATGTTGCTCAAACCCTGACGAATTCTTATCATCGCCTCAATTCCATCAACATCGTCTCCTAAACGAACATCCATCATAATCAGATCAATATTCTCAGCAGTAAGAGCAGTACGAACAGCGTCATCACCTTTGGAAACAGTAGCTACTACATTCAGTCCAAGCCTGTGAGAAAGACGCTGCATAATTATTTGCTGAATACCATCATCTTCAACAATCATGACATTTTTTTCGCTGTTTTCTAAACCTAAAAGCATCTTTTTATTACTAATTCGAGAGCCGTAGTTGTCCCATATAATCAATCAATATAGTCGTAGAAATGATTTGTCACAAAAAAAAGCGGTTTTAATTGTAAATAGTTGTAAAATATGTTCTATCGTACGGTATACCCGTCTTTTTCAAGGATGGACTTAATTTTTTTTGTGTGTGAACCCTGGATTATGATGGTTTTGCCTTCTGTGAACCCGCCTGCACCGCAATTTGATTTAAGCTTTTTTTCAAGCTTTTCAATGACTTGTGGGTTATGCGTAATTCCTGTGATAACAGTTGTAGGTTTTCCTGTTTTTGGATTTCTTTGTTCAGATATTTTTACATTCATTTTATAACTTCCGAAGTGTTAGTTATTGTTGATTTGTAAATTGTTTGTCTTACGAAGATACAAAAGTTGAATGGGCTGGCGAACTCAATCTTTATGCCAATTTGTATCTTTACTGTACTTAAAAATGACTGAAATTGAGAAGCTAGCGCCAATAAAGGGTAATGAATTACTACAGGGTGGATATCTGTTCTGTTTGTATGCCATAAAATACGGAACGTTAACAGTTTAAGAGATAGTTGAAATTCCTTAACTTTAGAACTTAAAATTAACGCACACAGGAGATACCATTGCAAAAAATTGAAATGGACATACTTGGCTTGTCAACAAGCCCGAGCAGCGGGGGAGCCTACGCCTTAATTTTAACTGAAAAAGATGGCGGCAGACGTCTTCCTATTATCATTGGTACATTTGAGGCACAAGCGATTGCACTTGAGTTGGAAAGTATAAAGCCACCCAGGCCCATGACTCACGACCTTGTAAAAAATATCATCATGAGTTTTGATACCTCCGTCGATTATGTTCTTATAAATGAACTTGCAGAGGGTACATTTTTTGCAAAACTTGCATTTAGCCGGGGAGATGAAAAAATTGAAATTGATGCAAGGCCCAGTGATGCAATTGCTGTAGCCATCCGTTTTGGGGCATCAATATTTGTTCATACTAGCGTTTTGGATGAAGCGGGAATTGAGTCAGAGGAACCGAAAAAAACGGGTAAAAAGAGCGGATCAGCAATAGTTGAGGAAAAAAATGAGTTGAGTGGAATTGAGAAACTCGAACAAGAGCTTCAAACCGCTATCGACACTGAGAACTACGAAAAAGCCGCCAAAATTCGTGATCAAATCAACCGTTTAAAGGGGTGAAGTGAAGGTAAAATCGAGCTCCTTTGATAACTTACCCTTTTCAAAATTATTTCGCGATTATACTTCGGGAACCGGTACGATCTATCATTTTTTTGAATCTGAACGTCCGGATATCAATGCATTGGCCCATAGATCAAAAAAGCTTGATTTTGGTGGGGATCGTAAAAAAACCGTTGAACTACTCACCCTATTTAATAAACAGTTTGATGCTCCTCCTAAGACTTTAGAAAAAATCAAGATGCTGGCCAACCCAAATTCTGTAACTATAGTTACGGGCCAGCAAGTAACGCTTTTAGGCGGGCCTTTGTTTACAATTTACAAAACGCTGACGGCCATCCATTATGCCAGAGCACTTGAAAAAGAGACTGGTTTTCCTGTGGTTCCCGTTTTTTGGCTGGCTGATGAAGATCACGACGTTGAGGAGGCATCCCAAATTACTCTTTTAAATAGATCTGATTCGGTTGCCCTCACTTACAAGCTCCGCCAATACAGTGATGATCCCCCAACTGCGGCCAGCCTTCAATTAGGTAATGAGTTTGAACAGTTCCGGCAAAAACTTTCAGAGAGTCTGGAAGAGACCGATTTTACTGAGCAGCTTTTAGAGCAGGCAGACCGTTTCTATCAAAAAGAACATACCTTTGGCTATAGCTTTGGCCGATGGCTTCTGCATCTTTTCTCTGATGAAGGGTTGGTTTTAGCGGGGAGCAACACTCCTGAAATGAAGCAGCATTCAGTATCTCTGTTTGAAACGGCTGTAAAAGAACGAAAGCAGATTTCAGTTACCCTCGATGATGCTACCTATGATTTAATCGAACATGGATATCACGGACAGGTGCAGGTACAGTCTTCGAACCTGTTTTATTTTGATGATGACGGCAGTCGTCATAAACTGCAGTTTACAAATGAGACCTGGAATATTCCGAACCGCCATTGGAGCACTGAAGAATTACTTAATGAAATAGAGGAGCGTCCTGCAAGATTTTCCCCCAACGTTTTTTTGAGGCCGATTCTGCAGGATCATATACTGCCGGTGGCCGGTTACGTAGGCGGCCCGGGTGAGATTGCTTATTACGCTCAAATGAAGAGTCTTTACCCGGTGTTTGGTAAAACGATGCCGGTAATTATTCCGCGATTCAGCATAACACTGTTCGACACGGCTATTGACAGAATTATAGACAAACTACCGTTTAGATGGACTCAATTCAGTAAAAGGCTCGATGACCTTGAAAAATTATATGTTCAAAAATCAGAAAAAGCGGATATTGAGCAGATGTTTTCGGCCTGGAGATCGCATATTGAGGAGTTTGCCCATGCTCAGAAAAAAGAGATCGGCAAAATAGATCCCACGTTAACCGGCAGTGTTGGTAAAGCCAAAGCCGCCTATCTATCCGAGCTGGATAAAGTGAAAGGTAAAGTCTACCGATCGGTTAAGGACCAGAATAAAATTCAGATCGACAGGATTCAAAGAATCCGTCAAACATTGTTTCCGAATGGAAATCTCCAGGAGCGTGAGCTTGCATTTATATTTTTTATGAATAAATACGGTATGCAGTTGTGGGATAGAATCCTGACAGTATTGGAAGATGAGGACCCCTTTACACACAAAGAGATCCATTTGTAATGAAGCACATTTTTCCAGATAAACGTACTATCCGAAAAGCGTCTCTGAGTGTGCGAAACTCCCTTTCTGTTTCAGAGGTAAAACAAAAAAGTGCTAAGATTACAGCTCAACTGATTGAGCAGTCTTATTTTGTTGATTCCCATACTATTCACATTTATGCTTCAATAAAAAAGAACCGGGAAGTTTTCACTGATCATCTGATTAACGCTTCATTGAAGCTGGGGAAAAAGGTGGTTGTTCCAAAGATGCAAAAAGGGGGAGATCTTACTCATCATGCAATCAGCAGTCTTGATGATCTTTCTGTGAACTGCTGGGGAGTGCCGGAACCGGAGAATACATTTCAGCAGGTTCATCCCGATGAACTCTCACTTGTTATTGTGCCGATGGTAGCGGCTGATTTTCGAAAAAACAGAATTGGATATGGCAAAGGGTACTACGATCGATTTTTAATGCAGACAAAAGCACGCAGAACCGGGCTGTGCTATAACTGTACGCTGTCATGGATTCCACTTCCTGTTGATTCTAATGATCAGAAAATGGATCAAATCATTACTGAAACAAAGGTTATCTAGCGAACTTTGAAACTCATTCAAAAACCCTGCGTATTTTAAACTGTTGAAATTGATTTAGAAACATGAGTTCGATTTAAAATCCTAATAAAATGATTAGGAAGAAGTCTCCCCTAACAAGGGGAGATTGAGAGGGGTGTCCATTTGGTTTTTACAACAATTTGATGGACATGCCCTTGATCCCCCTTTTTTTCACCGCAGGTATCACTTTGGGGAAGGGGGTCTTTTAAGATTATGATTTAACAATCGATCTTAGGTTAGAAGCGCTGCATTATGAAATACTAAATCAAACTTTCAGGTTGATAATATAATAGGATAAAACAGGTGATCTAATGGCTGAACAGACTAAATCACGGGCTCAAGCATCAACACTTAACATCTCAGAAGAGGATCTTCAATCATCACTAAAAGATTTCCTTGAAACAGGTGATGAAAAGGAAAAAAATAATATTTGGAACATCCGCACAATCAGCGGACTGGTTTTTGTTTTTATAGGATTTTCTTTTGTTGGTCAGTCAATTGGTGAAATGTTTGGAACCGCAGGATTACCTATTCTAAACACTTTGCTCCAATTTACTCCCTACATTGCCGGAGCGATGCTTACCGTGATTAGTATAGGTTTTCTGAAACGGTCCGGCCGGAATAAAAGAATGGAAGTGAAGGAACAGGAAAAAAACAGGCGGGCGTACGATAAACTGGACGCTTTTCTCTACGCAGATCAATCATCTGGCAAGAGTAAGCGGAAAGAGAAAAAAAGCTTCAGCAGTATAAAAACAAATTCAGGCCTGGCAAAATCACGAACGGATAGTAAAATATTTGGGGTCTGCGGTGGTATTGCGAAATATTTAGGTATCAACTCAACGCTGCTTCGCATCGGATTTTTAATGGCTTTCTTTCTGAGTTCAGGCAGCTTTTTTATTCTTTATCTTGCAATAGCATTTATCATGCCAAAAGAGTCCATTGATGACATGGATGACTTTAACTAAATAAAAAGGATTGTGTTTATAACATTTGAAGGGATTGACGGAAGCGGAAAATCGACCCAGATTAAGCTTTTAAGAACGTATTTTCAAAGTAAGAACATTGACGCTCATCTTTTCAGAGAGCCCGGCGGAACGGATATATCGGAGCAAATAAGAACGCTGCTCCTGCACGGAGGGGAGGAGATGGATCCTGTTACCGAATTGCTTCTTTTTTCCGCTGCACGTTCACAGCTTATTTCAGAAAAGGTCATGCCGCTGCTCGAGGCTGGAAAGGTCGTTATACTGGATCGTTTTTACGACTCCACAACAGCGTACCAGGGCTATGGAAGGGAGTCGGCATCCTTAAGCGATATCAAGCAGCTTAATAAAATCGCTTCTCACCACCTGGTTCCTGATATTACGTTCTACCTGGAAGTTTCTCCTGAAAGTGCCGCTAACAGAATGGCTGGGAGTGAAAAAGATCGTATGGAACGATCCGGGGCTCATTTTTTTGACAAGGTTGCTAAAGGATTTAATACACTCAGTCAGCAAGAGAGAAGGTTTGTTACCATCAATGGTGAGATGGGTGTACAAGAGATCCATAAAAAAATTATCGGTACTGTTCAGACATTTTCCTGATGGCTAAATTGGGTTTCAGCCAGTAAAAAAGGGATGGCAGGATAAAGAGATCTGCAATAAGGGCTGCAAAAATAGTGGAACAGACAAGAATTCCCATCATTGCGGTTGAAGTGAAGGCGCTTGTAATAAGAGTGCCAAATCCTGCAATTAAAATCATGCTTGTCACGATAATGGCTCGCCCCGTTTTTACCGTGGTGGCGGAGAGAGCCGCGTTAATTGAGCCTGATCGCATATATTCAATACGAAAACGAGCCAGATAGTGAATACTATCGTCAACGGCAATTCCCAGGGCGATTGTAAAGATAACTGCGGTTGATGGCTTAATATCTACGTTTAGAATACCCATAACGCTGGCTATAACAAGCAGCGGGATCAGGTTTGGAATGAGCGATATGATGACCATTTTAACATTGCGAAAAAGCAGAGCCATTATAAGTGAAATAGCAGTTATTGCAATGAGAATGCTCCAGGCAAGTGAATAGACAATTTTTTCTGTTAAATCAGCGCTCAGTATGGTGGTTCCGGTAATCGTAATATTTTCTGATGGAAATTGTTCTGAGATGTAGGTGCGGATCTCATCCCTCATTACATTTATTCTTTTTGATCCTGCATCTTCGGTGAAAGCAGTAACCCTGAGATTCCGGTAATCAAAATCTACCAGCCGATCTAACTCAGGTGCGTCATTAATCTCAAGCAGAAGAATATATTGCGAAATAGCTGAATCTGATGCCGGCAGTGTTCGGGTGTTTCCGTCATTGTGTTCATCCCTGAAAACAAATTCAACCTCCTCTATAAGTTGGTGCAATCCTGCTACGCGATGGATCTCATCAAATTCAAGCAGATACTTTTCAAAATCACCCAGTCTCTGCATCATCTCCAGTGTGAGTGCAGCCTCAGGCTCGCCGGTGTCTATGATAAACTCAAGCGGAAATTGCGGCGATAACTGCTCAGAAAAGAACTGGCTATCCTGCATAAGTTCAGTATCGTCTCCAAGATCATCAAACACTTTTCCATTTACGTCCACATTTTTGATACCGAAGGTTAACAGCAGCGTTCCCCCAAAACCGAGCAACAGTATTTTTTTGAAGTGAAGCCTGTTTATAGCTGTAATTCGATTCAGTATTTTGCTTATAGCGGGATAAAAAGAGCCGGATTTTTCATTAAACACCCTTTTTTTCCTGGATTTTGATAGAGCAACAGGTAGAAAAAAGATCGTTACCACATAGGCAAGGAGTACCCCGGTGGCAGTGTAGGCCCCAAATTTGGCCATAGGTACTACCGAGCTGCTCAGGAGTGAAGCAAATCCAATCGCTGTTGTAACGCTTGTTAGAAAGGTTGCGCTGCCCAATGTGGATAGCATTTCCAGGATCGACTCTCTTTTTAACAGGCCGCTTTCCCGGGCATCATCATACTTCGAGATCATATGGATAGCATCTGCCACGCCCACACATAGAAGAATTGGAGCGATAGTGCTGCTCATAATTTCAAGATAACCTCCCGTAAGCTCAATTATCGCAACGGTAAAAAGCAGCGTGGTCCACACGATAATCATCGGAAAGAGTACTCCCCATATACTCCTGTACAGGTACCAGAGCAGAAGGATGATGAGTACAGAAGAGAGTCCAATGTAGATAAAGATCTCACCATTCAGCAGATTAACATACTGATTTCTGAAGAAGGGGATGCCCGATTTGTGGAAATCATACCTGTTCGAATATTCTTCAGTAATATCATTGATTGAATCAATAATCAGATTTCGGTTGGGATAAGTATTATCAGCCTCACGAATAGATAATAAGAAGGCGGCTGTATTCCCCTCCTTGTTTATAAGCAGTCCTGATAGAAAGGGATCCTCAGTTAAATTTCGCTGAAGCTCCGTTAAATCTTCTTCGGATTCCGGTATGGTTTCGATGTAAGGTGAAAACGTAAGCTGATCATTTACGTTTTCAATTTTTTCAGCATTGGCAATACTGCGCACAGATTCGATGAACTGGATCGCTTCAAACCTGGACGTCAGTTCTTGTATGTCTGAGAGTATCTGAGTGGTAAAAATGGTTTCTTCACTGAAACCAACTAATATAGTATTATCATCTCGGCCAAATTCATCTTCCAGAAGCTGGTAATTTTCTATAACCGGGTCATTTTCGGGATAGAAGCCCTCCAGGTTAAAGTCTGTTTTTATATTTGACGCTGGATAAATGGCAATAAACGTCAATATAATGAGCCCTGCTATAACAGATCCCGGGGCCGCTAAAAGTATATTGCCAAAACGTTTCAAAGCAGAGTTTTTTGGTTGGTTTGATTGAAGCCTTAAAACTAAATGAGATAGGGATGCATTCCCATAAATTCACAAAAAACGGAGGTCTTTGAATGAATAATCAACTTGATTTGAATACCTGCTATTTTTTTTGTGCTTTTGAGTCTGCTTTTTGAAGATTTGCTATCAGTGTTTTTAAAGTTGTTGATCTATGCGTTTAAATAATATGAATAGTTACGTTTTACCTCAAATGTTCTCGCCCTTAACCCTGAAAATCAGGCCGGGTTAAAGCGTTCTAAAAGTAAATAGAGGTCTGAGCAAACAGAAAGCTATTTTGTTTAAACTGCTCAAAGGTAAGGTGACCGTAAAAAGGGGAGATGGAGGGGCCGCCAAATAGATTTGTGCCCATCATGAATTCAAACCCGTCACTTATTTCATAAGCGGCCTGCAGTTGTGCCCAATAATCCTTTCCAAAGATGTTATAACGTCCATTTATAATGGTGCTCAGCCGTTCTCTAAAAAATGTTCGCTGTGCAAAGGCCGATAGGTAGGGGAACAGCTGTTGTGGTAAAATGCGATCTTCATAATTTAAAATGACTTCAATATATCCCTGTGCACCAATAGTAGCCCCTTTCAAGGTTGTCTGAATTCCTGCCATTTGTTGAAACCATGGCTTTGAAAGAATATAGCCATCATCACGGATGTCGAATTCCTGCAGAACCTGAAAAGCTACAACAGGATCGTCTAATGCATCCTCAAGCCGGCTCACAGGTACAGGCAAGAAGGTAAATAGCCGTTCATTTACATACAGTGCTTCTGCAGACAAAATCCAGTTTTCAGATAACTGCCATGAGAGGGAGTACCCGGCCATGGGTGACGTTCTGTAGGTTTCCCGCAGAGTGACTTCCGGTGTGTTTTGAATAGAGAAAATCCTTGGGCGAATGGAGAAAGCGGGCATTGGATGGGCCCAGTAGTATGCCATCAGGTCCAGATCGATTGATAATGCAGGCCTCCAGGCAAACCGGACCGCGAGCTGTACATCAGAAATAGTTGACAACTCATCAGACTGACGAAAGCTAAACGGAATAATGGAGGGAGGGCGCTGAACAGGGAACCATCGGGAATTTGAATCGGGAAGTTTATCCGGCTGAAGGGTAGGAGAGAGAACAAATTGAACATAGTTACTCCCAAAATATCGCTGAAGATTAAGCGCAGTCAATCCCACTCTGAGGTCGGAAGGAGACTGCGTTAAAAACTCACGGAGATCAACGGGGGTAAGGATATCGTTTACAAAAGCGCCCGTAGACTGACCCCATATGATATTCTGTTTACCCACTCTCACATCATAATTGGACGTGAACCAGTCAGCATAGATCTGGCGAGGTAACACTTCAAATTCCCCGTCTTTTGTATATCTGTCGATCAAATCGATCTCAGCATAGAGCCCACCAAAGTTCAGGGATTTGTCAAATTGCCCCCTTAAACGGTTGCGGCCAGCCACAAGTTCGTAACTATTGTAGAGCTGAAATCCGGTATAATTCTGATAGACTCCGGTAACAGATTGCTGCGCGAAACTGTTGGTTATCAACAGGTTGGAGAGTATAAAAAGAGACGTTAAAGAAAATAATGACGATGATAAATAGTGCTGGAAAAACTTTTTATAATGTTTATGCACGAATTTGATTGATGCTTAATCAAAATATGGTTAAATTTAATGCATTGTGGATAAGCCGTATCTGCTGACCACAATCTTCTCAATACATGAACTAAAATTCTCATTTCCGAAGTTCAATCATACTTATGGCGCACGAAAGAATCGAAGTAGATCTACCCCTTGCTAAAGCATACGAATTGCTTTGCAATCCAGTTCATTATACAAAATTTCTGGATAGAATTGACGAGATTGATAAAGTCAATTCCCAAACATTTGACTATAAAACTAATATTGGCGGCGAGGAGTTTCAGTGGACAACCAATATTATCGATAATTTGCGAAACACCCGTTTCGCATGGATCACAATCAATGGGAATTTAAACCAAACCGGTACAATCCGTTTCACTCCGCTCGATAACGGAAAACGCACGCGTATCGATTTTTCACTCGATTACAGAACCTTTTTCGGTGAGCCAGAAGAAGATCTCGCTAACTTTATCGAAGGTCTGTCTAACCAACTTAAAGCTGATCTTGGTAAATTTAAAGATTTAGCCGAATCAGATACATTTAAAGATGAGCAAACTGAAGAGAAAAGCAGCGAAGTAACTGCATAAATCTCTCAGTCCATCCTTATCCAAAGAGAAACAGTGCGCATCCAATATTGGTGCGCATTTTTTCTTTTATCGATATGTATTGAATATGTGTCAATACAGAATTATCAAACGGTTTTGAAAGCCGGCTGAACATTTGTCCATGTCTAATCAAGTAATGACTCTTTCTGAGTTTAAGGCCTCTAAATATTCTGCACAACCTCACTATTTTGTTGTAGGCCATCCAATAAGTCATTCTCTGTCTCCAATAATGCATAATCTTTCACTGGAGCATTATGGGATTGAGGCCAGATATTTCGCAATAGATATAGAACCTCATTCTGTAAATGATTTTATATCATGGATGAACAGGGATACGTTTCTCGGCTGCAATATCACGATTCCGTTTAAACAACAATTTTTAAACGTGCCTGACTTGCTATCAGTAGAAGCGGAAGCGGTTCGTGCAATTAATACGATATCAAAAGATAAATCAGGAACAAAGTTAACGGGCTATAACACAGATATTTACGGATTCCAGCAGCCGCTTCTGGAGTATGATAGCTTACTCGACTACGGCAGGGCGATCATATTTGGAAGCGGCGGGGCGAGTTTAGCGGTACAGTTTGCTCTTGCAGATCTTGGGTTCGAGGAAGTTGTTATTGTTTCGCGTTCTCCAATGAGTGTCCAGCCGCTCAAAGGTGCGCATCACACAACTGTTGTGGACTATTCACAATGGCAGAGTTATTCCGAGGAGGCCTCTATAATAGTAAACACAACCCCGGTTGGAATGGGCGATAATGAACGAAAATCCGTCATTGAGGATCAAGATGCCCATATTTTGTCGGATAAGATTTGCTATGATTTGGTATATAATCCACTTAAAACAAAGTTTTTAGAACAAGCAGAGGCCGAAGGCGGAATTGCGGTGAACGGATTGCACATGTTAATCAGTCAGGGAAGCCGGTCGCACGAAATATGGACAGGGAACACGTTTCCCTACGAACGAGTGAAAAACGAGCTATTAACTTTTTTTGAATCATGAATCTTTATCATTCTCCTGAACTATTCCAAAAAAATACCCGCATTACAGCAGGAATCACCTACGCGGGCAGAGATCAGATAAACAAGTCAGGAGAAGTGCCTGGGTTAAATCTTGGGGATAACACGAATGCCCCTGCATCTGAAGTTGAGAGCAACTTTAATAAACTGTCTGCTTCATTAAAGTGCTCCACAAATGAAATTGCACTTGCCGAACAGGTTCACGGAAGCGAGGTTCAAATTGTGGAACGGCCCGGTTTTTATAATAATGTTGATGGACTAATCACTTCAAAAAATAACCTCGTCATCGCAAGCAAGGTTGCAGACTGTGCGGCTATATTGCTTTCAGACAGCTCATCGGATATCATTGGGGCAGTTCATGCCGGGTGGAGAGGCGCAGCTGCGGATATTCTTCCAAAAGCTTTAGAGAAGCTGTTAAGCACTGGAGCCGATTTTCAATATACTTCAGCCTATATTTCACCGTGTATATCTTTGAAAAATTTCGAGGTGGGTGAAGAGGTTGCAGATAAGTTTGATCCGATGTTTATAAACCGGGAGATTGGAATGAAACCACATCTTGATTTAAAATCTTTCCTGAAACATCAGCTGCTTGCGGCCGGCATTACAGAAGAGCGTATTGAAGTAGATTCAAGGTGTACATTTGATGAACAAAATTTTTATTCGTACAGAAGAGAACGCGACAAGGCGGGACGAATGTTGGCATTTATCAGATGTAGCTCTAATTAAATATTATTTACGTGCGAGTAAGTTTTTCTCCGGGATATCATGCAGATTTACCAGATGGCCATATTTTTCCGATGGGAAAATTTGTGGCCTTGCACCGGTATCTTTTGGATCACAACATTATCAAAGAACATCAAGTGGTAGAGCCGGGCTTGGCCGATTTTTCCAACCTCTGCAATACGCACACCCCGAGATACACTTCAGCTGTTTGGCATGGAACGCTTACGCGAAAGGAAGAACGTCGTATGGGGCTGCCCTGGAGCAGAAGTTTAGCTATACGATCCAGGTTGGCCGTTCAGGGAACTATCAACGCAGGATTAATGGCCTTGCAGGACGGTATTTCGGGTAATTTAGCCGGAGGCACCCATCACGCCATGCCGGATTTAGGGGAGGGTTTCTGCGTTTATAACGATGTTGCTGTAGCTATTAAAGTGTTAAAGCAGGCTATGTGGGTAAAAAATATACTTGTTATCGATTGTGATGTTCATCAGGGGAACGGAACAGCTGAAATATTTAAGAATGACAGTGACGTGTTTACATTTTCTATTCATGGTGAAAAAAATTACCCGTTTAAGAAACCGCCATCATCCTTTGATATCGGTTTACCCGATCACACCGGAGACAGTGACTATATCAATACGCTGACGGATGCCCTTAACAGTATATTTGATCAGTTTGAACCGGATTTAGTATTTTACCTGGCAGGAATCGATCCGCTGGAAACCGATCATTTTGGACGACTGTCTCTCACAACCAAAGGTTTGGAAGATCGTGACAGGCTGGTTATTTCATCAGTTGTGGACAGGAATATTCCAATTACGCTGCTGCTATCGGGAGGCTACGCACCCAGCGTGCAGGAAACGGCAGAGGCACACGCCATACTTTATAAGTCGGCAAAAGAAATAAGCAGAAACGGCTTTCACTGAAAATTTTTCTATTTTAAATTCTCATGAGTCAAAAATCTCCAGAAAGCGCAAAGAAGAATATTACGATTCTTGGTTCTACCGGATCGATCGGTACCCAGGCGCTTGATATCATTGCAGCGAACCGCGATAAATTCACCGTAATTGGCCTTTCTGCCAATAAAAACTGGGAGCTCCTTGCGCGGCAGGTCAATCTGTTTAAGCCTTCACACGTTATTCTTGCAGATGAACAATTTCGCAGCAATTTTGAAAATGCCCTCACGTTTAAACCAGCCAGAATAGAATATGGTGAAGATCAGCTTACTCGCCTTGCTACCAATCCGGATGCAGATTTAATACTCAACGCACTCGTTGGATTTGCCGGCTTCATGTCGACGTTTAAGGCGCTCAGTAAAGGGATGAGAGTGGCACTTGCAAATAAAGAATCCCTGGTTGTAGGTGGCGAAATACTCTCAAAACTCCCCGGTTTTAAAGAACTACTCACACCGGTTGACTCGGAACACTCGGCCATGTGGCAGTGCATTGTTGGTGAACAGAATGATTCTGTTCAGAAAATAATCATAACAGCCAGCGGCGGACCTTTCAGAGGGCACAGCCTTGAGGAAATGAAGTCTATCACGGTTGAAGATGCTCTGAATCACCCCAACTGGGAGATGGGTAAAAAGATAACGATTGATTCATCAACGATGATGAATAAGGGCCTTGAAATTATTGAGGCACATTGGCTTTTTGATCTTGACATAGAATTAATTGAACCTGTTATTCATCCTCAAAGTATCATTCATTCGATTGTTGAATTCCGCGACGGTTCTTCAAAAGCTCAGCTCGGTCCGCCGGATATGAAGGTGCCGATACTTTATGCGCTTAGTTTTCCAGACCGGATATCCTTTGATTCACCAAGGCTGGACTATACGCAAGAGATGTCGCTCACGTTTGAGCCGGTTGACGATAAAAAATTTCCTTGCGTAAAAATTGCAACAAACGCCGTTAAAGAGGGAGGCATCATGCCAACGGTTATGAACGCAGCGAATGAAGTAGCTGTGGATCGATTTTTAAACAGAGAAATTCATTATATTCAGATCCCTGAATTGATTGAAAAAACATTGAATAGATTTCATCATAAGGAAATCGCTTCCCCAGACACACTCCTGGAAGTTGATACAGAAACACGCAAATTTGCGAATAGATTACTGAAGTAAATAATGGACTGGATTTTTAGCTTATCAACAACAATAGCGATTTTTATCGCCGCCATTTTTATCCTGGTTACCATTCATGAACTGGGCCACTTTCTGGCCGCCAAGTTCTTTAAGATGCGAGTGGATAAATTTTCGATTGGTTTTCCCCCAAAAATATTTGGTGTTAAAAAAGGGGATACGGAATACGTTATTGGTGCCACTCCATTGGGTGGTTACGTAAGTATTGCGGGAATGATTGATGAATCCATGGACGATGAATTCATGGATGATGAACCTAAAGAAGACGAATTCAGAAGTAAACCGGTGTGGCAGCGGATGATTGTAATTACTGCCGGCGTGATTTTTAACGCCATACTTGCTGTAATTATCTACGCAGGTATTGCATTTTCATATGGCGAAGATGTGATTCCAATCGAAGCCGTGGGGGGAATATTTGTTCCAGAAGAGTCTGTGGCGCATGAAGTTGGCTTTAGAACGGGCGATCGTATTATTGGGATTAACGGCGAGAGGGTAGAGTATTTCAATGAAATTTTCAATCCGGCCGCTATTACAGGACGTGATTTGTCGTTTATGGTTGTTCGCGATGGTGAGGTTCAACATCTTTTTACGCCCCCAAACTTCCTCGACAGGATTGGCCAGGATGGCTTTTTGAACCAGTCGAACGCTTTGCCAAGTATGATTTCATTGGTTTTGGAAGACAGTGCTGCAGATCAGGCCGGCTTAAGAGAAGGTGACTCAATTGTGGCCGTTGATGGAGAGGAGATAGAGTATTGGGTACAGCTTGTCAATAAAATTCAGGCGGCTGATGAGTCCCTTCAGCTTACGGTAATGAGAAACGGAGAATCCCTAAATGTATCCGTTACTCCCGATCCCGAAACCAATATGATTGGCATTGCTCCGCCAAACCCAAGAGAAGTCTTTGATGTACAAACTATGAACTATAATCTTGCCGAATCATTCGGTCAGGGTTATAAAAAAACTGAAGACACCTTCTTTGGTATTATCCAGGGAATTGGGATGATGTTTTCAGGCGACATCTCCGTACGACAAAACCTGGGTGGACCGGTAGCCATTGCAAACGTCACAAAACAGGCAACGGACACCCGCGGCTTTTTGGGTTTTTGGGAGATCACCGCATTTCTCAGCATTACTCTTGCCATTATGAATATGCTGCCAATTCCGGCACTTGATGGCGGGCACTTTATGTTCTTACTTTACGAAGGGATTACGAGACGCGAACCATCCGCAAAAGTACGTATGGGACTACAACAGATTGGGTTTCTGTTTCTTATTGGCTTGATTATTCTCGTTACATTCAATGATATTTTAAGGACTTTTGGTGGATAATATGATTGCTAAAGAGGGATACTCAACCATTTTAGTTGTTGCAGTTTTCGTACTTATTGTGGGTTTTGGCGCCTCTTTTTTGCCGGCTCTGCTCGCATATATGATCTATGCTGTGCTGGGCATTTTACTGGCTTTAACCATTTACTTCTTTAGGGATCCTGAGCGCGATACTCCGGAAGATGACTCTATCATCATTTCACCTGCAGATGGTACGGTTGTTTTAATTCGTGAAGCAGAAGAGAATGAGTATGTAAAAGGCAAAGTTACACAGGTAAGTATCTTTCTATCACCGCTTAATGTGCACGTAAACCGTGTTCCGTATTCTGGGACAGTTGAATATGTTCAATATTCGCCGGGTAAATATCTAATGGCCTGGGAAGATCATGCTTCAGAACAAAATGAACGGGCTCATTTTGGAGTGAAACACACCTCCGGAACCAAAATGCTTTTCAAGCAGATCACCGGATTCCTGGCTCGCCGGATTGTCTACAATTTAAAGGAAGGCGACAAGGTAGAGTCCGGAGAACGGTTCGGTATCATGAAATTTGGATCAAGAATGGATCTTCTTTTGCCGGACAATGTGGAAATTATGGTTAAAAAAGGGGATAAAACTGTAGCAGGAGAATCAATAATTGGGAGGGTTCATTAATCTTGAAATACCCAATCCAGCGACTTAGATCTCGTCAAAAAAGGGCAAAGAAAAAGCGGAAACAAATCCCCCGTATTGTTATACCCAGCTTTTTCACACTGATGAACCTGTTTTGTGGGTTTGTTTCTATCATTATGGTAGCTGAAGGGAACCTGATATTCGGTGCCTGGCTTATTGTTGTTGCCGGACTTTTTGATGCTCTTGACGGATTTATGGCCAGGATGGCTAACGCCACCAGCGAATTTGGAATCGAGCTGGATTCTATTAGCGATGTTGTTTCATTCGGGGTAGCTCCGGGATTTCTGCTTTATACGTTTATCCTTCATGAACTCGCAATAATAGGGATCATTCTAAGCGCTCTGCCACCCGTTTGCGGTGCTATAAGGCTGGCAAGATTTAATATCGATACGAAGCATGTTACTTTAGATTTCTACAGAGGCTTGCCAATACCTGTTCAAGCCGCTATGATATCGGCCCTCTATCTAACCTTTAATAACAGAATGGAATGGTTTGCCGATTTCGAACACGGTTTTTTGTCGATCATTATTCCTATCGTCATCCTTCTCTCATTTTTGATGGTCAGCACTATCCCGTTCGATAAAATCCCCAGGTTTGATAAAGAATCGATTAAGAAGTATAAAAACAGGCTGATTCTGTTCTTTATATACATTCTGGTGATCGCCATATTCCAGGATATTGGGCTTATGGTTGTTTTCACCTTCTTTATTTTAAAAGGTCTGGTAATAGGGGCCATCGTTTTTTGGAAGCGAGCATTTACAGACGATACGGAACCGCTTGAAGTTCCAATTTAAGTTCATTTATTGTTGCCAGGAAAATAGGATTTTTGCCTTGGTACTTTTTGGTTTCAAAAAGTACCCAAAAACCACCGGCCTGTCCCGAGCTTTGACTCGGGGGCGGTGCCATTGCTCTTTCGGAGGTTTTCCTCAGCTTTGAGATGTGAACACCCCTCACGTGTTTCGCTAAACGCTCACACGATCTCCCCTCCTTAGGAAAACAGTCCCTGAACCAATAAAACATTGGAAGGGGAGATTGCAATGGTCCGCAACTCTCAGAGAATGTTATGAGATATCTATCCGGTATGCTTTATACAAGCAATCTCATTCGCTCCAGTAAACCTAAACACCTCACTCACACTGCCAATGCCGGTTGGGTTCCCGCCTTGACGCTGTTATTTGATGGCCGATAAAACCCAATATATGTGCAAACAACGGGATTTAATTAAGAACTATCGGTCAGCTATAGGCCTCCGAATGATTTTGTAAACAAGACTTTTTTCAAATGGACTCTTAGACAAACACGAAATCAGATTCACATAAACGCCGAAGAGATTTCTGAGGATTGAAAGTTACCTAAACTTGAGAGGGTGTTCCAATGTGGAAGTCAAGAGATATATAAACTCATCATTAAATCGTAAATGGCTTATTGTTGTTCATTTTGTGATCTTTTTGATAAAGTGAACAACCTTTTCTGCATTCTCTTTGCTTAGCGGGATCACTCTTCCATGAATTTCAATCAGGTAGATCCATCCCTCCATATTCTCTTTTTTGAATCGTATAGACCGGTCAACGTGGTTTAAATCGTTGTAAAGCGAACGGTTTGGCATCTTGTCGACTTTCAGCTCTATTATTTCAGATAAATCTATGGTTTCTGAGTGAACATTTCTATCTCTTACTGAATAATAAACATCCATGTGAGGACCCGCGTCATCTTCGAGTTCAAACTCAATGTTCATTCTGCCATCTCTTATTTTAAAAAGACTCAGAAATCCAATAACAAAGAATGCAAATGCCGCAAGCCGGAGGTAGCTGCCGATTAAAACGTCAGACACGTAAATGTAAGCGCCAAAAAAGAGAATGGATGCAATGACACTGATTATCGCAATTATGGGCCAGTAGCGGGAGTATTTTTCAGTAACAGTTAAATTCTGACTCATGAAAGAATGCGTTTTTCGATTTTATTGCCACTAAAACATTGGTATTCAGAGAATAGATTTGCTGTTAAGCAGGAGTGAACCGGACAGATCCAAACACTCTGAAGGGTTTCACTGTCGCTGGCTTTCTGCAGAGCGGAGAGGCCTGAAATAGTTCCGTGTTCCTGTGAAAGTGCAACGAGCGACGTCCCCTCAATTTTTTGGATTGATCCTTTTTTTGAAACGGTAACCGGCTGGCCATAAGTCACGTTTCCATCAATAGAGAGTCGGTCTTTTGAAAAATGAACCGCACCTCCGTGGATAATACACTGATCGGCCCCGGGTTTTTGCTGGGCAACGGGAGCCTGTATCAACAAGCCGATATCGCTATAATCGCAGCTACCAATGGTAATTTGCATCAGATCGTAAAAGATCAGGTTGCCGGGTGAAAGTTCGTCAACGCCGGAAAAGTCAGTTAACAGTGAACAGGAGGGAGTATCCCCTAAACATATAGATGCTTTCGGGTACATACTCTTTAGCCTTTTCAACGCCTGAAGGTTTCGATGAATCACGCCGGCAACGTTATCTTTACCCTGCACGTTATATGTATCACCGTCGTGGACATAAAAACCGTGAAAGGTCACGTGATCTGATTTTCGGATTTCATCAATAACAGATTGTATTCGACCGGTGTTTTTTTCAGGAATTCCGCTTCTCCCATAGCCGGCATCAACCTCAATCAAAATAGAAACCGGATTTCTTATTTCGCGCGCTATTAACGACACATCTTCTGCGCTATGGACAAATAGCCGAAATCTGACGTCTGCTGAAAGACGTTTCAGATCATCTATTTGTCCGCTGTAGAATGGAAAGCCGATGGTTATATCGTCCCATCCGTCTTCTATAAAATATTCAGCCATCTGTGGAGTTGATACGGTAATTCCGGAAATGCCTTCATCCCGGAACCATCGTCCAATCTCAATGGACTGATGAGTTTTGAAATGAGGTCTGAATTGAGCTCTCATTTCATCTGATTTTTGCTTCATTGAAGCGATATTTTTCCGGCACTGCTGCTCCATAACAACAGCTTTTGGCCTATTGAGTAATGACATATGAATGAGTCAGGTTATAATAGCATAGATTATAAAATTAAAAATAGTGAATGCAACCGAGTATAAAAGCTGTTATTTTTAATTTTTTCTGAACATAGAACAAACCGCACGTGAAGAAAGTTATTGGTCGGATTGAGCGAATTAGCTTTCCTGCCTGGGAAATTGAAAATCTTGATGCCAAGGTCGATACAGGCGCGCACACTTCAAGCCTGCACTGCCATCATATTGAGACTGAAACCGTAAACGGGGTTGAATATTGTCAGTTCTCACTATTTGATCCCAAACACCCGTCATACCGGAAAAAAAAGTACCGTTCACTTCTTCACGACGTTCGCAAGGTAAAGAGCTCGAACGGTGAGATTGAAAAACGGTATGTTATTGTTGAAACAGCTATCTTTTGCGGGAAAAAACGAAAAATAGAATTAACACTCACCAACCGCAGTAACATGAAGTTTGACCTTTTATTAGGTCGAAGATTTATCAGGAATTATTTGGTGGATGTTTCCGAGAAATATTTAATGTCATAACAGTAATTTAATGAATCACAATTCTTTGCACATAGTAATACTCTCGAGAAACCGGTCGCTGTATTCAACAAGAAGGCTTGTTGAATCGATAGAAAATAAAGGACATACCGCCACAGTACTAGATCATTTGAAATGTGATATTGTTATTGAACAGGATAACCCGGCAATATTTTACAAAGGGGAGAAGGTTGAAAATGTAGATGCTGTGATCCCCAGAATCGGGGCATCCGTCACGTTTTATGGCGCGTCGGTCGTGCGTCAGTTTGAAATGATGGGTATACCAACAGCTGTTGAGTCACAGGCGTTGGTGCGCTCCCGCGATAAGCTGAGAAGCTTACAGGTCATGGCGAGATCTGATGTTGGAATGCCTAAAACTGTCTTTACGAACTACTCTAAAGAAGTAAAAAAGATTATTGACAGTGTAGGTGGTGCGCCGCTTATTGTGAAGCTGCTGGAGGGGACACAAGGATATGGAGTGGTTTTGGCTCCAACCAAGAAAGCGGCCGAATCGATCATCGAAGCCTTTCACAGCATGAAAGCCCGTGTTATTGTACAGGAGTTTATTCAGGAAGCGAAGGGTGCCGATATCCGGGCATTTGTGATCGGAAATAAGGTTGTCGGTGCCATGAAACGGCAGGGTAAAGAGGGGGAATTTCGCTCAAACCTTCATCAGGGGGGCACGGGAGAACTGATTAAACTGAGTAAAAGAGAGCGCCAGGTTGCCTTAACAGCTGCTAAAGTAATGGGACTATCGATTGCCGGGGTAGATCTGCTGCAATCGGAGCGGGGGCCGCTGGTATTAGAGGTTAATTCTTCGCCCGGGCTCGAAGGAATTGAAAAAACGACAAATCAGGATATCGCATCTGAAATCATTTCTTACGTGATTAAACTGGTTGATAAAAATAAAATGAAATCAAAAGGGCGTAAAAATATCAAAAGTAATGCCTGACGTTATCCGAATAAATGGCACCGAAGTAAAACACGGTGAAGATAAGGTTGTTGAAATACCCATTGCCCGACTTCCAACCTACACAAATATTGATCTTTCGGTAAGAGTTATACGGGCGAAAGAAGACGGACCAGTGGTACTGCTTTCCGGAGGTCTGCACGGAGATGAAATTAATGGAATTGAAATCGTCAGACGACTCATTGCCGGTAACCATCTCTCTTTAAACTCAGGCACCATCATCGCAATACCGCTGATGAACGTGTATGGGTTTATTCAAAATGTACGTGGAGTGCCTGATGGAAAAGATATCAACCGCTCATTTCCAGGAACGAAAAATGGTTCACTCGCAAAACTTGTGGCTTACACAATCGTAAATGAAGTTATCCCTATTATTGATTACGGGATAGATTTTCACACCGGTGGGGCAAGCAGGGCTAACTATCCTCAAATACGCTGCGTGTTTGATCAGAAGGATGATCTGGAGCTTGCGAAAGTGTTTTCTCCTCCCGTGATATTACATTCTGGCCTCATTGATAAATCATTTAGAAAAGCTGCCAGTAAAAGCGGGAAACAGATCATTGTATATGAAACGGGCGAGTCTATGCGGCTGGATGAAGAGGGTATTCATATTGCAATAAGTGGTACGCAACGTTTTTTACACCATATGGGTATGAGAGACAGCAGCCCGGCCCCACTTACGGAAACAACTATATACCGTAAATCAAGCTGGGTGAGAGCAAAATATGCGGGCTTATTCAATCCGAAAGTAAAGCTCGGTGATACGATAAGACCCCGCCAGATCGTAGGGAAAATTACAGATCCTTACGGCAACGAAAGTTTTAAAATTACGAACAGGATTGAGGGGAGGGTCATCGGGCTGAACTATAGCCCCGTAGTACACAAAGGAGATGCTGTGATGCACATAGCAACTTCAGAACTTAAAAATGAAAACACAAAGTAAATGCAGGAAGACCTCATATTTCACGCCGTTTCAAGACGAAAATGGACCTCTTTAAATAAGAATGGAAATTTTACACCGGAAGATTTTGATCCCGAACAGGGAATCAAATGCGCTCTATCCAGTAATTTAAAAACCTATTTAAATGAATATTTTAAAGGGCGTAAGAACTTGTTTTTACTTGTAATAGATGTGTCCAGGTTGTCAACTTCAATTCAAAAGAGTAAACAAGACGGATATCTTTTCTTGAAAGATCCCATTAATATTGACGCTATATTGGACAAAATAAAAATTGACAGCAATGAAGAAGGAGAGTTCGATCTGTCAGTTAAAAGTTTTACGTAGAATCAGATAGCTAAGTCTGAAGTTACTGACCAGAAGGAATGCTTTCAATCGTATCCTTTAATCTATCCAGCGATACAGGCTTTGTGATAAAGTCATAGTAGCCAATTTTTTGAGCTCTTTTTTTGTTTACATCATCCGAATTACCGGTGATGTAGATAATGATCGGATCGTAGTTCTGTTTTATCTTCTTTGCAACACTTATTCCGTTAAAGGAATCTTTTAGCATTACATCAAGAAGTACGATATCGGGTTTTTCGTTTAATATTCTCTCCACAGCAATCTCTCCGCAGGCCTCTGTGCCTTTAAGGCATAACCCGAGTTTACTTACCATCATTTCAAGGATCAGACACTGAATCTTATCGTCTTCAACAATAAATAGGGTCATTTAGGTAGGCCTGAAGAGCTTATTTAATTTAAATTATACATTTGCGTTGAGTGCTTGTAAAGCTCTAAAGGTTATTTGTTCCATCTATTAGCAGATACTTTTTTACTGTTTTGGAAAGAGGCTCTGGGACCGAAATCACAAAAGTCTTAACGGTCGTTATATCGATTGCTACGAATAGATGACAGTAAAGTGTAGCAAAGATTTTCGCTCAGCTAGAGTATCCCGCGGGTAAAGAACATCAGTTGACGTCGGATAAGAAAATGGTAAGCTTATCCGTGAGAGTAGCGTGAGTTGATTTAAAATCTGGTTCCCCGTCTGACTTTGTTCAATTTTTACACGATTTATCCGGCGATTTTAAACCTTATTTAAAACGTATTGGAATTGTGTATTATATAAATGTCGTATAATATATATTATGTAAAGTTAATAGGTGGAGATAGATATGTAATCAAAACATTTTTTAAATAAGCCCTCCCCTCAATCCAACTGAATACAGTTCATAATTATTCGTGATTCTGAATTTATAAAAATGATAACCTCATTCGATAATTCACAAATAACCAATCGGCAACGTGCGGATAACCCCTACAGAGTCTTGGATGTAATTCTTAAAACTTTTATTTCTGATCAACAGAAATTTTAAAGTAGTTGGCTGCCTTTTTACCTG
>CAZXYQ010000027.1:26037-28903 GCA_964644975.1 uncultured Rhodohalobacter sp. | reverse complement strand
AGAACCCAGATCATCGAATGATAAAGATTGGTAATCAACCGGCGATTTGCGTCATTTTCATCCTGTTTTTCCTCTCCTTTGCTTCTGTTGGAGAGATTGCCGAAGGACAGGATCTCAGCCTGAGCGCATCGCTGTCGGAAACTAAAGTATTTACGGGCGAGCAGTTTACTCTGACAATTGAGGTTCAAAGCTCTGAAACTCACAGTATGCAACTGCCGCAGCTGCCTGATTTTAATGGAGCGAGAGTCATCTCTTCGAACCCCTCTCGAAGTACGAGTATTTCTATCGTAAACGGCCGCACCAGCCGTACTACATCTTACACCTATACGCTGATCGCTACAAACACCGGAAACTACACTGTGCCGTCTATTGCAGTGCAGATTGACGGTGAGCAAAAACGCACAAACTCCTTGAATTTTGAAGTTGTAGAGAAAGGGAATCTCTCAAGCGGCCGGCCGAGCCATCCCGATATTTTCTTGCAGGTTGAGCTGGATGATGAGCAGCCGGTTACCGGGCAGCAAATTGTGGCCAGTATTGTTCTCTACTTTAAGCAGGGAATTGAGGTGACCTCGTTTCAACCCGCTTTTGGATGGCGTACAGATGGCTTCTGGAAAGAGGAGCTTCAGAATATCTCCCAGCCGCGGGCTGAATCAACAATATTAGACGGTGTTCGCTACAGGAAAGCAACCCTTCTTCGCTACGCCCTTTTTCCTTCCAGAAGCGGCTCGATGACATTATCGGAATATGGACTTACTGTTGGAATGCGTACACAGCCGAACCGTAACGATCCGTTTGGCAGCTTTTTTGGGTCCGGCACAAATCAGAGACGAGTAAACCTTGAATCAGATCCCCTTGAACTCTCCATCACCCCCCTTCCACAACGGGATGAGTCGATAACTATTAATGCCGTTGGAGACTTTGAAATTTCGCGATCTGTAAGTAAAAACAGCGTTGAAACCGGCGAAACCTTTGAACTCAGAACAATGATCAGCGGCGCCGGGAATATTCCGCTTATGCGGAGGCCCGAATATAGCCTGCCTGAAAATCTTGAATCATTTACGCCCCGTGAAACCAGTGATGTTGAGCGTAGAGGGCTTACTATCCGTGGCGAAAGAACATTCGCGGAGCAGCTGGTAACACGAACTCCCGGAACTGTTCGAATTCCGGCTGAAATAATTGCAGTATTCAATCCCGGCAACAGATCATACAGATACGTAACTCTGCCGGAACTTTCCATAGATGTAAAACCGGCACCTGCAGCTATTGCCGGTGCTGAAGCACAACCCGGAACGGCATTGCAGCCTATTACGGGCTTGGCGGCCTGGCAGAGTACAGAACAGGTTTCTTACTTCAAATCTACGTGGTTCTGGATATTCCTGACGCTCCCTTTCCTGGCACTTATTGCGGGATGGTGGCGGAAACAGTACATCGATAAACTCATTGGCGACAGCACATTCAGACGGTCAGAACTAGCAGAACAGACCGCCCGCAAACGTCTTGAAAAAGCCCGGGAAGAGCTGCAGGGCAATGAACATGCAAAAGAGGTCTACAACCTTGTACATAAATCGCTTTCCGGTTTTATCAGCGACAGAGCCGGCCTTCCTGAAGCCGGTATGAGCGACAAAGATCTTCTAAATACCGTTGAAAGAAGATCAATAAACGGTCAGACTCTCAAATCGCTCAAATACCTGCTGGATAAGTGTAATACCATTAGTTTTGCCCCTGCAGGCAGTAAGAGTGATATTCATACAGATATAGAAAAAGCTGAAACCCTCATCAAAGAATTAAAACGATCACTGTGAAAGAAGTACAATCACTTTTAATTCTGATTCTCATGCTCTTTACGTCTAACCTTTTTGCGCAGCAGGTCAGGTTCGATGAGGCAAACGAAATGCTTGAAGAGCAGCAGTATATGGAGGCAATTGAAGCGTACAGGTCCATTGCGGAAGATGGATACGTTTCGGGCGCACTATGGCTTAATATGGGTGTAGCGTTTGCACAGCTCGACAGCCTCGGGAAAGCTAAATACTACCTGATGCGCTCTGCCCAATTTTCTGAAACTGAACAGGTTGCCGGTGAGTCTCTGGAAATCGTTAATAACCGATTCAGCAGGCGCAGTGCGGTACTTCCTCCCTTACCCTGGGAACAGTTTTTTGAATGGATTGACAGGATTATAGGATCGACTGGGCTGGTTGTTGGCGGACTTATATTATTAAATTTTGGAGCCGGATTTATTCTCGCCTCCTGGTTCTATCCCGGCCGGAAAAAAATCTTCAACTATTTAAGCCTCACTGCCGGAGCGTTTGCTGCTCTGTTCCTTGCAGGATCTCTGTATATCAACCATCAAAAAAGCGTGTACGATACCGGGGTAACTGTTGAGCGTCAGACAACTGTTTACGCCGAACCCAACCCCGATTCAGCTGCCGTAAGTACAGCATATGAAGGGTATACCATGAGGGTTGATCGCAGGGAGAGTCAGCAAATTGATGGCTGGCACTACATCCGGCTGGAAAACGGCCGATATGGCTGGATTGATGAAAACGCAATCATGACGTTTTGATCTGTTGCGGTTGGTGATTAACTGAGTTCGAGTCTTGAATTATGGATAAGAAATTCCCCCTTAGAAAAGGGGGATTCAGGGGGATGTCTGTCAGATCTGTGAATAAACGATGAACACCCCTCTAAATCTCCCCTTTTTAGGGGAGACTTGATATCGAATAAATGAAATAATTTATGAATCGAACTCAGGTAATTAGCCTAAAAAGCATTACCAAAAACCCAATAACCGGTACACCTATAATAATTAACACAGATTCAGAACTTTGAATCAACAGTAAGACCGTTCGCTGTTTACAAGACTCTTTTC
>CAZXYQ010000027.1:0-25937 GCA_964644975.1 uncultured Rhodohalobacter sp. | reverse complement strand
GATTCAGAACTTTGAATCAACAGTAAGACCGTTCGCTGTTTACAAGACTCTTTTCACCTAAACCCAAAACACGCACTACTGCCCTTCCAGGTCCCGGGAAATATCTTCGAGCGTCCGCCCTTTTGTCTCCTTCACAAATTTCTTAACAAAGAAAAAGGCAACAAAACCGAAAAATGCGTAAATGCCGTAGGAAAAACCGAGGCCTATATTTGCGAGGAATATTGGGAAAGTCATGGTAATGCCAAAATTGGCCAGCCATTGCGACAGGCCACAAAATGCAAGAGCAGATCCACGGAATCTGTTGGGAAACATCTCACCCAGCATAACCCACATTACCGGTCCCCATGAGAATGCAAAGAAAGCAATGTAGCCATTGGCAGCCAGCAATGCATAAAGGCCCATATTACCTTCAAGCTGAAGATTACCGCCTTCGGCAACGGCTGCTGTTCCAAAGATGAGCGCAAGAACTCCAAGCATTGCCGCCTGGCCAAGTGCACCAATCATCAACAGGGGTTTCCGCCCCACGCGATCCACAAGTGCGATAGCCACGAACGTAAAGAACACATTCACCGATCCGCTAATGACGTTTTGAAGCAGCGCATTTTCTTCAGTAAATCCGGCTGCCTGCCATAGCGTTGCACCGTAGTAGAAGACCACATTAATTCCGGTAAACTGCTGAAGAACTGCCAGCCCAAACCCTACCCAAACAATCGGATGAATCTTACCGGTATACTTGCTGACAATATCGGATAGCTTTGGCGTGCTCTCTTTATCAATTGTAGATTCAATGTCAATGATTTTCGATTCTGTTTCAGCAGGATCCGCCACGCTGTTCAATACCGCTCTCGCTTCATCAATTCTGCCTGATGCAACAAGATATCGCGGTGATTCAGGTATAAAGAATAGACAAATGAGAAAAACAGAAGCCGGAATAATTTCTACCCAAAACATCCATTGCCAGGCGCTAAAACCACCCCATAAGGCTGCTGATGCCCCGCCTGCGGCACCTGCAATCATGTAGTTACTCAGGAATGCAGCAAAGAGCCCAACAACGATCATCAACTGTTGAAGTGTGGTTAAACTCCCTCTTATTTTCGGTGGAGCAATCTCACTGATATACGCCGGAGCCAGAATACTTGCGGCACCAACGGCAAGCCCGCCGGTAATACGAAAAAAGACAAAAACAGCTGAGCTCCCCGCAGCTCCCGAACCCCAGGCGCTGAAAATAAAAGCTGCCGCTGTAATGATCATAACCGGTTTACGACCATATTTATCAGCAAGGGTACCTGCGAAAAATGCACCTGCTGCACAACCAAGAAGCATAGACGCAACGTTAAATCCTGTTCCAACAGCATCTGAGTCGAATGCGCTCTGCAGGGCATCAACCGTACCATTAATAACTCCGCTATCGAATCCGAACAGAAAACCACCCAGTGCGGCTACAACCGAGTAAAAAATTACCGTTCCAATTTTTCCCTGTTCGATTTTGTTGTGTTGTTTCAAACTTTTAGGCTCCCTGGTTATGTTGTTTCATATTTGTGGTCCAAAGTTAATTTACAAGCCAATGTATTTAAAATACTTAGAGAATGCTGTAAGAACTTGTGCTCGTAGAATAAAAGCAAATTATTTGTGTATATCCATCCTTTATTTAATCGATCGGCTTATCTCAGAAATAACTGAATTCAAAATGAATTGGCCGGGATATTTGCTAAATTATAATTCTGTACAAGATGTTTTTAATAATTAATAACAGCCAGTTGAATAAGAAGAATCGTAAGTTTATTTCTATTGTAGTTGCCACTATTGCCGCCGGCATTCCCATTTCAACAGCCGCCCCGCATCAGTTGAATTTCACCGACCCGCTGTTTCTGATCACCTGGTTTGCACTTGGAACTTTCGCTTCTTTTGGAACATACCTCTATTTTAATATTTCATTAAGAGACATTATAGGTACGTTTATTGTTGGCTATATGCTTGCGGTTATTCTCCGCTTCGTGGCTGATATAGTGGTCAGCAGCATTGCGCATAGTAACCTTACTACTACATTATTTCTGGCAATGGGTGTAGGAGCTGCTGCCGGCTGGGCGGGAGCCGGATTATGGACATTGTTAAGAAAAACCAAAAGAAAATAGATACGCTAATACCTGAATCACTCCTCAGTTACGTCTCAACAGGTCAGACCGCAGGTACCCGGTAAAACTACATGTTAAAAAAAAGAAACAAAACTTTTAGACAGGTCGGCAAACAGCTCTTTTTTACTGTTTTACCACTACTGTTATGTATTGGATTCGTTCAAAGAGCAGATGCCTCAGATGATCCAAAGTTGATTCTTATCCATTTGGATGCGGTTTCGATACATGTTCTGCAGGATGAAATCCAAGCCGGAAATTTGCCGGAAATTGAAAAATATTTTAGTGAAACAGGTCTTTTGGAACGTGCCATAACTTACTATCCTTCAAAAACGCCATTCGTAATTTCGAACATACGCGATGCCACTCCCAGTAGCGAAGGGCCTCTTGTGGGTTGGGAAATCCCTGAATACGAGGATACTGAATCGCTGACGCTAGTCGACTCTTTTTTGAAGATGGCACTCTCCAAACATCGTCCTGCACGTTCAAATCTCATATACGGACTCCCTCTTTTCAACCGGCTAAACAGACCGGCATTAATGAATACACTCGATCTGTTCGATGAGTACCCGGTTATTGAGTATTATTGGTATGCCATTGATACGTTTGGTCATTTTTATGGAGAAGTGGAGTATAGAACCAAGTTACGAGAGTTCGATACGGTAATCGGCCGGTATTTATCAAAACTAGATGATGATATAAATGTAATTATCTATTCAGATCACGGTATGATATTTGGCAGAGGAATTGAAATTGAAAAAGATATAAAAGAAACCTTCGGCCATATTGTAGAAACCTTTTCCTACCCCTCAATATACCTGTATAAAAATACAGATACCGATGAAGCTGCACGAACGCTCATGCAGGAAAGCGAACTCGACTTTACTTTCTACAAACTTGATGATGATCTTGTAAAAGGGTATTCAGAAAAGGCTGTTTTCTATTTTACCTATCGTGATAACACGGTTCAATACACATATGAGGGTGAAGATCCTTTTGACTATTACGAATACGGCTATAACGGAGAGTTTTTAACTGCTGATGAATGGCTTCTGTTTAGTTCCGAATTGCCCTATCCGGCAACGCCGGTAAAAGTTTTCAACTATTTAATGAATCCAAACTCAGGAGATATCGCTGTCTCTTTTAATAATCAAAAGTACGCTAAAACACCCTATAGCAGTATGGGTAACCACGGCGGTTTTACTTCAACTGAGTTACTTGTGCCTGTATTGGTTAGCGGGCCGGATGTAGATTATATTGGAGAATTTGAAGTTCTATGGCTGCAGGAGCTGTTTTACGAAGTTCAGGATTTTGAGTTTGGCCAGAATCCATCCCGGGACCGGCATTACATTTCTTCCCGCTACAATTTCAGTAACGAATCAACTACTTTAACAGCTGCTATTTCCCCATTCTACAGAACCAATTTCGGTACTGAACTCTCTTTCAACAACCATTCATCCTTGAATCTTCAGACCATTTGGGGCCGCTACGACCTGTATAGATCATACATTGCAAGACTTTGGTTTGGCGGAGGAATCGATTTCAGAAAAGAGGATGCAGTTGGAATTATGTTCTTGAAACACGAATTCAGAATCAGAGATTTTACAGCACGCTCCACTCTCAACACGTCCGGTATTCACACCTTTACTCTTGGTTACAACCTCCTGCCTTACACAACAGTTGAATTTACCAATTTTTCAACTCTTGGACTCCGTATCAGTTTTTAAGCACAAAGCAAATACGGAGTAGGCTTTTTGATCCGGCCGTTTCACTTAGTATTGTAGCAGCTTTTATCCCTTCACCGGTGTTGTGGTCGGCTTATTGATTACTGGGAATCCGTTCGCCTGAAGATGTCTATTATATCCATAAACTAAGGAAATTCAATGATTTAAAATTCTCTGTCCTGCTGCTTCATCCGTTCACAATCGCCTTACAAATCAAGTAATCCCAATACACTCTTTGAAGTATCAGACACTACCCGGTGTAGGGAATCCGCCTACACCAAGATCAGACTCAGCCCTATACTTTGGTTGAGAAGTTTTTCTGAATTTATAAACGGACTATATCAACAGATACATAAAACTTCAGAATCATGAATGCTTTAATCGGCCGACCCACTCCCACACAGAATAATTCATTGACAGTTGAAGAACTCCGTGTTTTCCGAAATTTAATACTCAAGAAAATTGAAGATGGTGAAGACGAGATAGATTTCCTTTTGGAAAGCATCCACGAAATGCGCGAGAACAACAGTTCAGACCTGACATCAAACCAGCATCACGTGGCCGATGTCGCCTCGCTTGAAGCGGCATTGCAGGTGAATATGAGATTGTTGGAGAGAACTCAAAAATTCATAAAGGGATTAAAGAGGGCATTACAGCGAATAGAGAATGGAACATACGGCATTTGTAAAGTCACTGGGAAACCGATTGCAAGAGAGCGCCTGATGGCTGCACCGCATACTCAGCACAGCATTGAAGCTAAGATCATGAGAAATAAAGCACTAAATATGGAGTGATAATCATGACTGATAAACCAAGTAAATCGTGCAAGAACAAAGAAGATTCACTTACTTTGAAAAAGAAATCGAAGAATGAACTCATCCAGCTTGCAAAGGATCTTTCAAGTGGGTGCTATGAAAAAGAGAGTGAACAGAGAGAGAAAATTCTGCAAATGATAGTTGATGAACTTGCAGAATACCCGGTTCGTTGAATGTAGATTATTATCTGCATCAAAGGATATACATATTTTAGTGGTTACTGATAGCTAAAATCTCCCGCTTGACAGGCTGGAGATTTTTTTTGCTTTCTATTAGCTCGTGTTAGAACTCTGCCATTTCAGGGTTTGGTGTCCAACTATCATTAGGTTCAAAGTGTGAATAAAGCAGCGCCGATATCTCCCTCAATAGAACAAATCCCTCATTATCATCTTCCCGCCGGTCATCTGCCTGATTTTTCGTCATCACACAAAGAAGGTAATCTCCTGATAGGCCATTCACGAGAAGAACCTCCGCTTTTGAACGCGATACTGAACCGTTTTTAGACGCTACGTTTATGTATGGCGGTATTTGTGAGAGCGACTCACTGTCCCAGAAATTGCGCGTCATAATCCGGTACATTTTTTCTGAAGCGTGCTGGCTAATCAGCTCGCCACGGTAGATCTGCAGCAGCATCTCGGCAAGGTTTTTTGGTGTGGACTGTCCCCATCCGTACATTTCCCAGTCCTGATGCCTCCCCTCTGTTCTTGAATTTACCTTTGTGTCTGTAAATCCAAGTTCATCCATCAGCTCGTTGATTCCGGCTCCTGTACCCGCCAGATGCTGATTCCACAAACTTGCGGTATTGTTCGATGTAGACATCATTAGATGAATAAGACGCTTTAACTCAACTTCAGAACCCTGCTGCAGTTGATTGATAATATCATTGCCCCATGTATCATCATGCTCACCATCGTACACAACTGTATCGCCGTACCCAAGCTCATCTTTATCCATTTTATCAAACAGACCAATCATAATTGGAATTTTGATTGTGCTGGCTGTTGGAAACAGGGTATCCGCATGTATAGCAAAATCTGAACCGCTTTCCATATCCAGCAGATACACTCCGACATCACCCCGAAAATTTTCCACAAGCTGACGAATCTCTTCTTCTGGAAAAGCTGATCTGTCAGCTCTTTCAACGGTATTACATGAGCTTAATAAAATGATGATCAGAACTGCTAATGCTGCTGTGCAATATGAAAACTGTGCTCTGTGCCTATTCATTACCAAGTTGTGTTTATGATTGAAGTTATGTCTGTGGGTCTCAGACCGATTACTATTCTTCTTGAATTCTCCAGGAAATAGTGGCCCTTAACATGGGGCTCAATTTTTGAACACGCAGCACAAGCATAGTGAAATTTGCAATTTAAACATCGAACTTTGATTGTGGCCGTCAGCACGATCTCTTTTTCCAGTGTTTCCCGCCCAACTGCTGATCAATTTCACGCCATTCGGGCATAAAGGTGTCCATTAACCGGTAGAACCTGCTGCTGTGCCCGCGTTCGAGTAGGTGCGTCATTTCGTGAACAACAATGTACTCCAGAAATACAGGTTTACGCTTTGCAAGCTCAAGGTTCAGCCATATTCGTTTATCACGGGTATTGCAGGTGCCCCATCGTGTTTTCATTTTTTTCACCCCCCAATCCTTGACTTCTACGCTCATTACCGGCTCCCATTTTTTAATTAATCCGGGAATTCTTGCCTTAATACTCCGCCGGTACCATTCTCGCATCACCCGTTCTTTTACATCATCGCCGCTTCCTGCTACAGCAGTCATATAAATCTGTCGATCACCATCAACCCTTACACTGTACTGTTCGGCGTGATCGATTAGCTTAAGCGTGTACGGTTCTCCCCAAATGTGATGAGTTGATCCATCGCTAAAATCTGGAACTTTTTTCAGCTGTACAACATCCGGGTTTTTCAGATGCTTCTTGATCCAGTCTGCACGGGAAGATGCGAACTTTATAATCTCATTCTCTGATATATGTTCAGGGCTCGATATTCGCACTTCACCACTTGAAGGATAGGCAACAATCCTAAGATGCTTCACTCTCTTTTTGGTAACCTTAATCGGAACCCCAGCTACTTCAATTTTAAAAACCTTTTTTTTACTCATATTGTCTTCAAATGCATATCTCTTTTATCAAATAATTTAACGGTACGAATTTTTATGGAGCAATTCTTCTTTAATATCTGTTATATGTCTAAGCCATTAACTTTTATCGTTTCATACTCATGACCATAACTGATTTCTCAAACTTAGCTAACCAAAAATGGTTAATTGTTAACGACGGTGTGATGGGAGGTAAATCCAGCAGCCAATTTCAGATTAATGAAGATGGCAACGGAGTTTTCCTCGGCACGGTATCTCTTGAAAACAACGGCGGTTTTGCTTCAGTTAAAAATCATGAGCCGATGAATTTACTCGGGTACTCATCCATCCTGTTACATTTGAAAGGTGATGGTAAAAAATACAGTTTCAGGTTACAGACGGGAGTTGACGGTACTATTAACGAATGGTCGTACGAGCAGCGTTTTGAAACCGTGAGTGGTGAATGGAAGAGTGTAGAACTTCCTCTCTCTGAGTTTAAGCCCACATATCGGGGAAGAACGCCTGAAAACGTATCGCATCTTGATCCCGGCGAAATCAAACGCTACGGTTTTTTAATCAGTGATAAACAACAGGGTAAATTCAGGCTGGAAATTGATCGAATTGAGGCTGTTCAATAAATAGGGTTCTGCAAAATGAACTTCTCAACAGCGTCTTTATAAAAACCTGATTCCCCATTAATCAGGGCCTTGTTTCAAACGTTCTTCATACGGTATTGATACCCGTTCATATCAAACCCCAGGAAGGTGTCTCCCACCTTTTGCTGTATGCCGATCACCTGCATCACCGGAAAACCCATATTGGTAACTGCCTGAACCTGAAGCAGGCGACTGTAGGGAACATATGCCCACTGGCCGCTAAAAGAAAAGCTCTGCCAGTTGATTGTATTTTGCTGGGTTCCCTGTACAACACCATTCTGAAAAAATTGCACGTCAATCGTACTGCCATCATTAACGTCGATATGCCACCTGCCCACGGGGTGGAATTCGATGGATAAATCGGGTGATTCCGTACTATTTATCTGCTGAAATTCCGGAACAGCACCCTCTTCGTGGCTATCAAAAGCTTCCAGAAGGCTGTCGCACTGGCGAACCCATTCACTTCTGCTCAGCCGCTCAAAAATTTTACGTGCATCTCTAAGAAGTTCAGGATGTGTTTCTTCCCCAACCGTTCCCATTAAAAAGGTGGCTTCTGCTTTCCAGAACCACTCGTCATCATTTTTCGGATTTTTTAAAAACCCCATCGCTCTGGCAATCAGCCGTCTGGCTTTTTGAGGATGGTCGGGCTCAAGTGTTCCCACAACCTGAGCCATGTGCAATAGAACCTCGACATTGGTTGGTTCTTCCTTATTGACCTCACGCAACAGAGCGAGTGACTCTTTTAACTTATCTTCATACTCTGTTTCATCTAATCCGGAAATCGATTTATTTGAATGTTTTCCACCTTCACCTGAGCACCCACTTTCAGTCTCATGGGTGCTGCTGTGTAGGAGATCCATGAGCATCTGATCGGCTTCGATCTTTAGAAGAATAGCTCTTTTCAGCAGCATTTCTGTTCTGGATATCTTCAGCTTCCCGGCATAAATATCAACAGACTCACCTCCTTTGCTCCTTAGTTCTTCTACAAACCCGGTTAGTTTTTCAAATTCTCCCTTTAGTCTCTCCATCTGTTCAGACGATTTATGGTCGTCAGTATTACCATACTGCATAGAAACATCTTTGTTCATTAAGATGATCTCTTGAATGAGTTTTTCAACATCTTTACCTGATAAAATGATGTTATTATTGACGACTTGGACATTTTCGCCAAGTATATTTTTATCTCCCTTTACACTGCTTCCTATTACGTTTCTGCCAACATCACCAAACCGTTGATCATCGCCTGACATAGTATTTACCCCCTTACGGCCTTCACTATTCCTTCAACACTCTCACCAATAACCTTACTGAAAGGAGCCAGTGGAGTAAATGATGCGGCTGTTTCTACTGCAGAGGGCAGCACTCTGAACATTGAATCTGCAATTCCGGCAATTTTAGCTTTTAAAATACTTTTTTTGGCATAGGGCAGCTCTTCATCCGTGTTAACATCCTTTATCTCAACGGCAAGGTCTTCGATCTGCCGATTGATTTCCCGTGCTTCAGTTTCAGGCACAGCATATACTTTGATCAGATTTTCAACCGATTCTGAAAACGACTTTAAGCTTTCGCCAAGCAGCGGATGAAGCTGTTCTATTTTCTGATTATTTACGACTACATTTTCACCAACTATATTGCCTGTACCCGTAATCTTACCGCCAATTACACTTCTATTAATATTGCCAAAACTGATGTTATCTCCACTCATGACCATCCTATTTTATTGTTCACTCAATTTAAACCGCATGTAAGATCAGCACGGTTTCAGGCACAACGTCCGTAGACATATTGGCCCTTTCACACTTTTATTCCAATGTACGTGGTGATATTTAACTAAATTTCAGGAGATCTGCACGGAAATTTATAAGAACTATCGAGCAGGATCTTTTTTTGAGCTTTTTATTACCTCTCTACCCCTTGATGGTATTTATCTACTCATCACCCGATACAAATCAGTTCTTTTTACACGCAGGGATATCTGAGCAGAATGGCTTTTACTAACCTTAAATAGACAAGCTTTTCTTTGCATTATAACCTGAGTTCGCTTGTTAAATCATGAGCCTAAAAGTCCCCCTTAATAAAAGGCTCCTCTTTTATCCCGCGCCAGCTGGTGTTTTTTCAGTCCCGACTTTCGGGGCGAGATTGAGGGGGATGTTCTTCAGATCCATGGAAAAAACCAATGGACACCCCTCTATATCTCCCCTGCCAGTGCTTTCCTGGTCCCGGCCTGTCCCGAGCTTTGACTCGGGGGTGTATTAGCCCGGGTAGGGGAGACTTTATACTGAAATAATGGAATTATTTATTAATCAAACTGAGGTTTATAGCATCAGTAACAGCACTTTAAAATCTGAGTTGGGCACAAAAAAAGACGGGCTTTTTAAACCCGCCTTTTTTGAAACAGACGTTTTTGATATAAAGCAGAAATCTACTACTTCTTTTTAGGCTTTGACCCAAGGTGCACGCCTTCGCCATACGCTTCGGCTACGGCTTCCATTACGGCCTCGCTCATGGTTGGATGTGGATGCACGGCACTGATGATTTCATGACCTGTTGTTTCGAGATCACGCGCTACAACAGCTTCTGCAATCAACTCAGTTACATGCGAGCCGATCATATGGCACCCAAGCCATTCACCGTACTTCTTATCAAAAATAACTTTCACAAAGCCTTCTTCATGACCCAGTCCGGCGGCTTTGCCGCTGGCTGAAAATGGAAATTTTCCAACCATCACATCGTATCCTTCGTCTTTTGCCTGCTGTTCCGTGTATCCCACAGAAGCAACCTGGGGCTCACAATATGTACAACCCGGAATATTTTTATAGTTGATAGGATGCGGGTTTTCACCTGCAAGCTGCTCAACTAGAACAGTTGCTTCATGAGAAGCCTTATGAGCCAGCCACGGAGCGCCAATCACATCTCCAATAGCATAAATATTATCTGCGGTAGTTTTGTAGTTTGAGGTGTCCACTTTAATATTTCCTTTTTCGTGCTCTACACCGGCTTTATCCAGGCCAATATTTTCAACGTTTCCTTGCACACCTACAGCAGACAGAACCATGTCCACTTCAATCTCTTCTTTGCCTTTCTTGGTTTTCACCGTAACCTTGGCACCTTTTCCTTTCTTCTCTACCTTTTCAACAGTGCTTTCCGTAAACACGTTGACACCTTTCTTTTTGTAGATTTTTCCCAGCTCTTTGCCAATATCTGCATCCTCTACCGGAACCACCGTTTTCTGCAGTTCAACCAGCGTAACCTCAGTACCAATAGAGTTGTAGAAATAGGCAAATTCAACACCAATGGCACCCGCGCCGATAATCAGCAGTTTTTTCGGCTGTTTTTCGAGCTGCATCGCTTTTTCTGAGTCGATGATTAGCTTACCGTCAATTTCAAGGTTTGGAAGCTGCCGTGGACGGGCTCCTGTAGCGATAATAAAATGTTTCGCCTTCACAGATTCTGTCTCTTTTCCTTTCTCATCATTAACCGAAAGTTCCTTAGCAGATTTAAATACGCCGGTACCTTTTATCACTTCGATTTTGTTGGCTTTCATGAGAAACTGAACGCCCTTACTCATTTTGTCAGCAACCTTGCGGCTCCTTTTGATCATACCGTCAAAGTTCACTGAAAAATCTTTAACCTCTACGCCATAGTCTGAAGCGTGGCTGATTGATTCAAATACTTCAGCCGACCGAAGCAAAGCTTTGGTGGGTATACATCCAATATTCAGGCAAACACCGCCAAGTGGTCCTTTTTCTACAACTGCAGTTTTAAATCCAAGCTGTGAGGCGCGTATGGCTGCTACGTATCCGCCAGGCCCGGTTCCAATTACACAAACATCAAATTCTTTAGCCATCGGTTTAGTGGTTTATAAAGTTGGTTTTCATTTCGCAGAGATCAATCTCTTGTATCTGCAAAAATTTCTGTTTTAGTCTCCAAAAATAAGGTTTTTCAATCAGATAAGTAAACTCTGTCTGCGATTGATTAAGGAATTCCGGCAAACATCTCTCCTAAAAGTGTCAACGTTCTATTAAACGTTTCGGGTTACTCATTATCGTAATCATTGGATTTGTGAGGTTTCGATCCTGAATCACCTTCCACACGATTTGTATCCACCGGAACCGGCACACCCGACCTAAAATGCAGGTCTCTCTGTGGGAATGGAATTTCGATATTCATTTCAGCAAATTTACGAACAATCGCCTGATGGAGTTCATTACGCAAAATATATCTCTCTTTCACGTTTGGCACCCACACCCTGAGCTGCATATCCCAGGATGAATCGCCAAACTCCGTCAAGTGAACCTGATGCGGTGGGTTTTTCATAATTTTAGGATGTTCATCCGCAACATCGTTGAGGGCTTTCAGCACGGTATTCAGATCAGATGAGTAAGAAACACCTACATTTATATCGAGCCGAAAAGAGGTATCGCCGTGAGAGTAGTTAATCACATTATTCGATACGAACTCTGTATTTGGAACAATAATTGAAATGTTATTAAGGGTTCTGATTTTGGTGGATCGTATGTTTATTTCGATCACATCTCCCTCCACTCCGCCTACCTCAACCCGGTCTCCAATCGTAATCGGGCGTTCAAACATCACAATCAGACCGGAAATAAAATTCGCCGTAACGTTTTGCAAACCAAAACCGATACCCACGGACAGAAGGCCGAAAATAACGGCCAGTCCGGTAAGATCAATGCCTAAAAACTGAAAGGAGAGCAGAAGGCCTATGATCACAATGATATATTGCGACATTCTGGAGAGCGTGTACTTGAGACCGGAATCTATATTGAACCGGTCCAGTACTTTTCCGTTCAACATACGGCGAACAAAAGCGCCCAGGAAGAGGAAAAAAGAGAGGAATACAAAAAACACCACGAACGACATTATGGTGACAGGCGTATTCTGCAAATCGAACAACCGCAGGTTCAGGAACTCCTGCAGCGTACTTAAAAACTCAGTTAATTCCATTGGATATCATCTCCACAGATATGATTAATTGAAGGCATCCCAAGTGGCATGCCTTCAACTTTCAGGTCCTTTTTTACTTCACTTTTACATCCCATATCTCTTCTGCATAATCGCGGATGGTGCGATCTGATGAGAATTTACCAACCCGGGCCGTGTTCAGCAGCGCTTTGCGGTTCCACTCAGCCTGATCTTTATACAGCTCGTCTACTTCTCCCTGCTTTTTCACATAGGCTTCGTAATCTGCCAACACCAGGAAATAGTCTCCCTTTTCGAGCAATGAATCTATAATTGGGTTGAACAGCTCATTATTGTCATTAAAAAAGCCGTCCCGAATCTGGTCCAGCGCCTTTTTGAGCTCGCTGTTGGAGTTGTAGTAGTCCCAGGGATTATATCCTTCAAGACGCAGCGCATCCACATCATCAACTGTTTTGCCAAAGATGAAGATGTTTTCGTCGCCCACCTCTTCTTTTATTTCAACGTTTGCACCATCGAGTGTTCCGATAGTTAAAGCACCGTTCAGAGCAAACTTCATATTCCCTGTCCCCGAAGCTTCTTTTCCTGCCGTTGAAATCTGTTCTGATAGATTCGCTGACGGAATCATTTTCTCTGCCAGAGTAACGCTGTAATTTTCAAGAAACAGAAATTTGAGCTTATCCCCTACATCGGGGTCGTTATTGATCTTCTCACCCACATCATTCATCAGCTTAATGAATAGTTTTGCGAGCGTATACCCGGGAGCGGCTTTACCGGCCACCAGTATCGTTCTCGGCACAAAATCGCCGTCAGGGTTCGCTTTAATTCGATTGTACTGAGTAATGGCGTAGAGCGTAAGCATAAGCTGACGCTTGTACTCGTGTATTCGTTTGATCTGGATATCGAACATCGATTTGGTATTCACTTTTATACCGCGTTTCTCTTCGATATAGTCAGCCATTCGCTGCTTATTATTCTGCTTGATCTTGACGTACTTTTTAATGAACGCCTTATCATCCGTAAATTTTTCGAGCTTCTTGAGCTGTTCAAGGTTAGTGATCCAATCCTCACCGATTTCACCGGTAATGAGGTCGGCGAGCTCCCTGTTACATTGCCGCAGCCATCTGCGGGGTGTAATCCCATTTGTTTTGTTTGTGAATCGCTCAGGAAAAATATCGTTAAAATCCCGGAAAAGGGTCTTTTTGATCAATTTGCTGTGCAGTGCCGCAACCCCGTTTATTTTATGGGATCCAACAATTCCCAGTGATGCCATATGAACAACCGGATCTTCACCTTCTCCAATAATTGAGAGTCTGCTGATTTTCCCACGGTCATTTCCCACATCAGCCTGAATTTTTTGCAGAAACCGGCGGTTAATTTCGTAAATAATTTGAAGATGCCGTGGCAATAGATTTCTCATCAGAGATACCGGCCATTTTTCAAGTGCCTCCGGCATCAGCGTATGATTCGTATAGGCCATTGTTTTTACGGTAATGTCCCAAGCTTTATCCCAGTCGAGCCCCTCTTCATCAACCAAAATGCGCATCAACTCAGGAATTGCCAGGTTGGGGTGAGTGTCGTTGCACTGAATGGCTACCTTTTCCGGAAGCTTTGTCCAGTCGTCTTCTGTCTTTTTAAACCGACGGAGAATATCAGCCATTGAAGCCGATACCAGGAAAAACTCCTGTTTCAGGCGAAGCTCCTGCCCCACAAACATTTTATCGTTCGGGTAGAGCACCCGCGAGATGTTTTCATTCAGCTGTGTATCACGAACCGCATCTATATACTGGCCCTGATTAAAGCTTTTCAGATCGATAGCCGAAGATGATTCTGCCTTCCAGAGCCTCAAATTATTTACAACATTGTTTTTAAACCCGGGAATCGGTGTATCGTACGCCACCGCTTTTACCGGGTGCGTATTTTCAAGCCGAAACCGAACATCACCTGATTCAGCTTGGTAGGCAACAGACTCTCCGTAAAACGGGACCGGATACTGAATTTTGGGTCGTACGATATCCCATGGGTTACCATATTGAAGCCATAGATCCGGTTTCTCAATTTGAAATCCATTTTCAAGAGCCTGATAAAAAATTCCGTAATCATAGCGTATGCCATACCCCATTGCAGGAATACCAAGCGTAGCCATTGAGTCCAGGAAACAGGCGGCAAGTCGCCCAAGGCCACCGTTACCGAGTCCGGCGTCCCACTCTGCGCTGCGAACTTTATCGTAATCGAGCCCGATATCTTCCATAGCTTCTGCAGCAATATCCTGCACGCCAAGGTTAATCAGCATGTTATCGAGCAGGCGCCCGATCAGGTATTCCATTGACAGATAATAGACCCGTTTCTTATCATCATTATAGTAACCCTGCTGGGTTTCAATCCAGCGGTCGTGCAGGCGGTCCATCAGGCTCAAAACAACGCTTCTGTAATTGTCCCACTCGGTTGATGAGTATTCATCTTTCGCGAGAGTGTAGCGCAAGTGTTGTTTCATATCTTCGCGAAACGAATCTACATTCATCCCACCGCGTACACTACCATTTTTCTTGTTCTTAGCCATAATATTTTTCTGATTGATTGTGAATTTCTTTTTAAAAAAGTCCTGATCGAAATCTCAGATATCGCTCTGTCGGTTATCTCAAAAAAAGATACCGACAAATTGTATCCGAGGCGTCGTTACTGTTTATTCTTTAACATAAATTCCATAATCGGGCGCAAAACCCGGACGAGTCAGCTTTGCGGCCAAACCAAGTTCATGAAACGACTCATAGGCGTTAATTGCAACAAAATCCTGGTCAAATATACCAAAAACTGTAGAACCACTCCCACTCATTGCGGCATAGTCTGCGCCGAAGTCTATAAGCTGATCTTTAATGTTACCGACCATCTCGTGACGCGGAATCACCGCAGGCTCCAAATCATTCTGAAGCAGATATTGCCACTCTTCAAGCGGCTCTTCCAATAGAACACCTTTTATTGAGAAGCCGGGCTCAGGATTTGGAATGCAGTGTTTATACGCCTCAGCTGTGGAGCTCTCAAACCCCGGATAAATGGTCACAATCCATGCATTCGGCTGAATATCCACCGTTTCAATTTGCTGGCCAATGCCTGACCCAATTCCCGGCTTTCCATAAACAAAAAAGGGAATATCTGCGCCTAAATCACGACAAAGGTCAACAATATCTTCTGCTGATAATCCGGCGTCCTCCATTTTATTGAGCATTCGAAACGTCAGCGCGGCGTTGCTGCTGCCGCCACCGAGGCCCGCGCCGGCCGGAATCTGCTTGGAAACTGTGAAATGATAGTGACGATTTAGCCCCACATACGTATCAAATGCATTGTATGCCCGGGTTATAAGATTTGTTCCGTCTGCAGGCAGATCTGCGTTGGTAATGGTCAGTTCATACGCCTCCGACTCCCTCACTTCAAAACGGTCGCTCCACTCAATAAACGCAAAGCCGGTTTCGATCCGGTGATACCCCGTTGGGAGTTTTTCCAGAACATGCAGCCCTAAATTGATTTTTCCGTATGATTCAGCAACCCAAAGTTTATTACTCATAAAAGGTAAATCTTCTTAATTCTTGAAAGTCAATTTAAAGTAGAGTATGCTCAGTGCCAGGGTAAGTGTAACGATATTTGTGAGAATAATTGGCAGATCCTGGATCAAAATGCCGTATATCAGCCACAGGACAACTCCCGTGCAAAAAATTGAGTACATCCCAAGGGACAGGTCTTTGGCCGATTTTGTCTTCCACGTCTTCACAGCCTGCGGCAAAAATGCCGCTGTTGTGCAAAACCCGGCGGCTAATCCAATTATTGTAAAGAATTCCATACGCCAATATTTATATTAAGGTTAGCTCAACAGCTTACTATTTATCCGAGTTAGATTGTTAAATCATAATCGTAAAAGTCCCTCTTCCCCGCAGGGATGCACAGGGCAAATAAAGGGCTCCTCTTTTATCCCGCGCCAGCTGGTGTTTTTCCAGTCCCGACTTTCGGGACGAGAATGAGGGGAATGTTCATCGAATTGATAAAAACCAATGGACATCCCTCTGTATTTCACTACGCTTACGCTGCGTGTTCAAATAATGAGCCCCTTTTTAGGGGAGACTTCTTTTTGATCATTTTATTAGGATTTAAATCAAATTCAGGTTATTCCCTGTTCTTATACTCTTCCTTCAGCTTAAGAAGGTACTCATATGCTTCATCACGACTGTTCTGAATTTCGCCATCCAAAATAGCGTCTTTAATCCGGTCTTTAACTTTTCCAACAACAGGGCCGGGCTTTACGTCAAAAGCGTCCATGATATCTTCGCCCGTTATTGGGTTGGTCCAGTTTCTGACTTTATCTTTCTTTTCAACTGTTTTTATTTTTTCCTCAACCTGGTCGAAGTTTTGCCTGTATTTCTTTACCCGCCATTCATTTTTACTCGTAATATCCGCCCTGCAGAGCGTCATTAGGTCTTCTATATCATCACCGGCCTCATAAATAAGTCTCCTTACAGCGCTATCGGACACTTCATCCGATACCAGTGCAATTGGTCTCAAATGTAGCCGTACCAGTTTCTGTACGTATTTCATTCTTTCATCAAGAGGCAAGCCAAGACGGCGAAAAATCTTTGGGGTCCATTTAGCCCCAAGTGCATCGTGGCCGTGAAATGTCCATCCTGCCGTTTTTGAGAACCGTTTTGTGGGAGGTTTCGCAATATCGTGCATGATGGCTGCCCACCTAAGCCAGAGATCATCACTAACTTTCGCTACATTATCGAGCACTTCAAGTGTATGCCAAAAATTATCTTTATGCTTATGGCCGTTACGAACATCCACGCCAAGAAGCTTTACCATCTCGGGGAAAAATTGCTCCAGTAAACCAGTCTTCAGAAGAAGCTCAAACCCATCGGACGGCGTAGGGCTCAGTACAATTTTATTTAGCTCCTCGGTGATCCTTTCTTTTGAGATAATAGAGAGCCTGTGCGCCATTTTTTGAATAGCGCTGAACGTATCATCATTAATCGTAAACTTAAGCTGCGTTGCAAACCTCACCGCCCTCATCATTCTCAGGGGGTCATCCTCAAACGTTTGTTCGGGATCAATCGGCGTTCGTATTACCTGTTTTTTGAGATCACTAATTCCGTGAAAAGGATCGTACAGTACACCAAACGACTCCTCGTTTAAACACCAGGATAAAGCGTTAATTGTTAAATCCCGCCGAAGCTGATCATCTTCAAGCGTTCCGTCTTCCACAATGGGTTTGCGCGAATCGCGGCGATAGCTCTCTTTTCTGGCTCCAACAAACTCAAGATCCAGTCCGTTGTGCTTCACCTGAGCTGTCCCAAATTTTTTAAACACAGACAAATCTTTTGCTCCCAGATTATTTGCCACAGCTTCCGCAAGTTTAATACCCGATCCAAGAGTAACAAAATCGATATCTGTAATAGAATCTTCGCTGAGGCGATCAAGATACACATCCCGTACATATCCGCCCACTACAAATACCTGCTGATTCAGTGCATCGGCGGTTTTACCAATCTCTTTAAAGAGTTTTAAATGCTGCTTCGGAATGTCAATTTGCAAACTTTGAGTCATCAAAAAAATTGAATAGAGGGTTACTGCGTTTCCGGTACTGCTTTATTATTAAAAAATAACGGAGAGCTCATTACATATCGCTGTGCAAAGCTTTTCGTGTTCGCGCGATATTGCATTTTTTGTGTGCGAATCTATATCAAGCTGAGCTACAAAGCGACCGTCTTTCATAATTGGCACTACAATTTCCGACTGCACATCCAGACTGCAGGCCAGGTAATTATCCGCTTTTGATACATCCTGCACAATAAATGTATCGTGCGATTCGGCAACCTGGCCGCAAATGCCTTTACCGTACGGAATGCGGGTGTGATCCGTTGCTTCTCCTACATAGGGGCCGAGTTCCAGCATCCGCTCCTCAGTTTCCGATGCAAGGTAAAACCCCGTCCAGTCGAATTCAGGAACCCGGCTGTTCAAAAGATCCGCTATCTGCTGAAGGGTGTCTGTACGGCTTTTATGGTTACTGATAATATCTTTTGCTTCTTTTACAATAGAATCAATGTTCATAGAAATAGATAAATAAAATTATTTTGATACAGAAAGTGACTGCAACATCCTTTCCTTTGCAAGTTCTATTTGCTCAAAAGGTTTCTTGTTAATCGGTGATCAATCATACGGGCCATATTTCAGGTAATTAACAGAACTCTGCATTTCTGCTCTGAAAATACAAATTTTAGCATTCCGATATTGACCATTTCAAAGTCAGTTAAAGGTCTCTATCTTTGGAGCTATGTTTGAATTTATTACAGAACTCAATCCTGACGGCAGCTCTTATTTTGTAGGTACATTTGCGCTCCTGTTAGCCAGTTTTACGTCTCTCTTTTCAGTTGTAAATCCGCTTGCGGCAATGCCGGTGTTTTTATCACTTACCAATCGGTTTACCGCTGATGAACAGACACGCACCGCAACCAAGGCGTGCATTTACATGTTCGCGCTGCTCATTATCTTTCTGTTGATTGGAACGTATGTTCTCAGTTTTTTTGGAATCAGCCTTCCCGGCGTCCGAATTGCCGGCGGCCTGATTATTATGCGCGCCGGCTACGCCATGCTCAGTCCCGATGATTCCGGTAAAAAACTAACTGAAGAGGGAGAAGCGGCGGCCCTTGAAAAAGAGGACGTCTCATTTAGTCCGCTTGCACTTCCCCTGCTTTCGGGGCCGGGCAGCATTGCCGTGGTTATCGGCTTTGCATCACAGGCAAACTCGCCCACGGACTATGTGGTAAACGCTGTCTCTATTTTCCTGGTTGTGGTGCTCACCTACATTTTGCTGAGGCTTGCCCCAATTTCAGAAAAATACATTGGGTATACAGGCCTCAATGTAATGACGCGGCTCATGGGATTTATCGTTTTAGCGATCAGCGTACAGTTTATTTTGAGTGGAATCTCCCAATACTTTAATATTACAGTGTAATGGATAACCGTCAATCCCTTCAACGGCTTTTTATTTTTGATCTTTGGTGCACACGAAAGCTGACCGATGCCATCAAGTCAGCCGGAGATTTTCGTGAGCGCGCTTCAACTACCGCTTTTCTCTCCCATATCATCAATGCGCAGCGAATATGGTTTAACCGTGTAATTGACATGAATTTCACTGCCGTGGATCCCTGGAATGAGTTCAGCATTGATGAGATTAAAAGTGAGGCAAAAGATATCCACCAGCTCTGGATTGATCTGATTGCTGATCACGACATGGATATGAAGAGCCGGATTGTCTACCAAAACTCTGCGGACACCAACTACGTAAATACCTTCTCAGAAATTTGCACACATTTAGTTTTGCACGGACAGCATCACCGGGCGCAAATTTCCCTGCTTTTTAGCCGTTCGGGCCTGAAGCCTCCCCCCATTGATTATATTCAATACATCCGATTAGATTTGTAACCTCTTTTGATTTGTTTTAATCCTGTGGATTTGATTTCTTTAGCACTTATTAATTAACCTAACCAGCACACTTCTGGAAACGCTCGAACAGATTATTGTCAGCTTTGCGAATTACGCCTGGGGCACGCCAATGCTGGTGCTGCTGGTGGGTGGCGGAGTTGTTTTTCTTGTCCTCTCCCGGTTCATGCCTTACCGCAATTTCAGGCACGGCATACAGGTGCTCTCTGGTAAATACGAAGACCCCAGTGCTCCGGGCGATATCAGCCACTTTCAGGCGCTTTCAAGTACGCTTGCTGCTACCGTGGGCATGGGTAATATCAGCGGCGTTGCCATTGCTTTGGGCCTTGGTGGCCCCGGCGCCATCTTCTGGATGTGGATCACTGCGCTGGTGGGTATGGCTACCAAGTATTTCACCTGTACCCTTTCTATTATGTATAGGGGCAAGGATACCAGTGGTAAAGTTCAGGGTGGCCCGATGTACTACATTGTTGAAGGTCTGGGTAAAAAATGGAAACCACTGGCCATGTTCTTCTGTGTCGCCGGTCTGATTGGTTGTACGCCAATGTTCCAGTCGAACCAGCTCACGCAAATCGTTCGGGATACCATCCTTGCCGAAAACGGCTGGCTGGGTTACGATGTAATGCTGCTTTCGGGAACTGCGCTTACCCAAACCGGGTTCCGCCTCTCCGATGTCATTATGGGTCTGATACTAGTGGGCATTGTATCGCTGGTTATCTTCGGTGGAATTAAAAGAATCGGAAACGTAGCCGCGAGGCTGGTACCTTTGATGGTAGCCCTCTACATACTTACGGTTGTCTATATTATCATCAATAACCTTGCTGACGTTCCGCAGTATGTGGCGCTCATTTTCACTGATGCGTTTCAGGGGAACTTCGCCAGCGAAGAAGCCGCTTTCGGCGGAGCGCTGGGCTATATGATATCGATGGGTATCCGACGCGGGGCATTTTCGAATGAGGCCGGTATCGGAACCGAAGCAATGGCCCACGGAGCCGCCAAAACCCGGGAGCCTGTTCGCGAAGGGCTTGTTGGCATGCTTGAGCCGGCAATCGATACACTGCTTGTTTGTACCATGACGGCCCTCGCCCTTCTTATGACCGGCGCGTGGACCGACACAACCGTTGACGGAATTACCATGACGGCCGTAGCATTCCAGACAGGAATTCCAACCGTAGGACTTTATCTCCTGATTATCTGTGTTTTCATCTTCAGCATCACCACGATGTTCACCTACTCATACTACGGAACCAAGTGCCTTAATTTTCTTGTAGGTGCCAAATACAAGCACTATTACAACTACTTCTACATTCTTTCTATCTTCATCGGATCTATTACAACCATCGATATGGTGATAAATCTAATTGACGGCATGTTCGCAATGATGGCGATTCCAACCATGGTTGCAACACTGTTACTGGCACCAAAAGTAATGGAGGCTACCCGCGACTACTTTGCCCGGAAAAACCGTGGAGATTTTGACCATTACTAATTCAGCTGAAAAGAGCCGGTTTCTCACTCTTAATATTTGAGAGATCGGGCCGGCTCATTAAAAGCCTGAAAGCCAGTTCGAGTCTTACAATACAGCCCATAGCATTCCTCTATTTACAGCATAAATCTCACCGCACAAAAAAAATGTTTTTAGAACAAAAACCTAAATAATTTTTGTCCTCACCCCTGAATATCCCGTAATTACTTTAATCATCCCGGATTTGTAAGCGGTTTTACTTAATATCTTAGGTTCGAAAAGATTACTTATTTACTGACTTTCACCCTCCTGAGTTACTTTATTCAGAAGATGAAACACGCCCTTAAAAAGTGAAACTCTCCGTATCTTTAGCTCGTTATAACAACCTAATTTAGAGGCCGGATAAATCAACCAAAAATGCCTGAGAAAAACCCGGCATAATATAATAATCAGGGAAAATTAAGAGTAAAAACGAGAACTAACATGAAGACCATTACAGTAACACTAATTTCTTTTATTTTTGCAATGTTTGCAACAGTTGACGCTGTTCAGGCAGAGAAAAGCAATGATACAGGATTTGTTGTTGCAGAAAACATAATCGAAGCAGTTAATAAAATCGACATCATCAGTTTAAATGTATTGCTTGCTGAAGGAGCAGCGGTTGACTCCGTTGACAATGCAGGCAATTCACCACTGATTCTGGCGGCCAAAATCGGAAACCCAAGAATGATTGAAATTATTCTTGCGCACAATCCTGAAATAAACCGTCGCAACGACAATGGTGATACCGCACTGATGATTGCATCAGAAGCCGGGGTTTTACCAATCGTTGAGGAACTGACAAAATTCGGTGCTGACTCAGAGATGAGAAACAGCAATGGGTTTTCATCAGCTCAAATTGCTAATAGGTATGGACACGGTTCAATCGCTCAATTCCTGGGCGCTAATCAGCACGTCTCTTTTAGCAGATAGTCATTATCTAACTGCATTTTTTACCAAACCTCATCACGACATCGTGGTGAGGTTTTTTTTATTTTCACTCTTGTCGACACGATTTCCATTCCTGCACGGCTTTTTTGAATTCACCTTTCCTTATCACTCTACAATTTTGTTTCTTTGATCAACTGATAACGACACAGCTTGCTCATATGAAACCGATCTTACTGCTTTTTGTCCTTTTATTTTCTACACAAGGTATTTCCGTAAACGCACAAACCTCCATATCCGACAAAACTTCTGAAATGGAGCTGTATGAAGGCTTTTTCAATTTCTGGTGGGATGATGAAACCGGAAAAATCTGGCTTGAGATTGATAAGCTGGATGAAGAAATTCTCTACGTCAATTCTCTCGCAGCCGGTATGGGCTCCAACGATATCGGGCTCGACAGAAGCCAGCTGGGCGATTCACGAATTGTGACCTTCCAAAAAGTTGGCCCTAAAGTTCTGATGGTTCAGCCGAACTACAATTTCCGTGCATCATCGGATAACCGGCTCGAACAAAAATCTGTTGAAGAGGCGTTTGCCCAATCTGTGTTATGGGGATTTGAAGCTGAGATTTCTGAAGATGGCCGCGTGCTTGTAGACGCCACCGGTTTCCTCATGCGCGATGCCCACGACGTCATCGGCAGGCTTCAGGGGCGAGGCCAGGGAAACTTTTCACTCGAAAGCTCCCGGTCCGCTATTTACCTGCCCGGAACGTTTAATTTCCCAAAAAACAGTGAATTTGAAGCCACACTCACATTTACAGGCAACAGTCCCGGAGGTCAGGCCCGTTCTGTTACCCCAACCCCGGAAGCGATCACCGTTCGGCAGCACCACTCCTTCGTTGAACTGCCCGATGATAACTACACGCCCAGAAAATTTGACCCTCGCGCCGGCTTTTTCGGAATTTCATACCAGGATTATAGCGCACCCATCGGTGAAGAGTTCACACAAAGATACATCGCCCGGCATCGCCTTGAAAAAATTGATCCGTCAGCCGAAGTAAGTGAAGTCGTTGAACCCATTGTATTTTACCTCGACAACGGCACTCCTGAACCGGTGCGAACGGCACTTCTCGACGGTGCCCGATGGTGGGCAGAAGCGTTTGAAGAGCTTGGCTATAAGGACGCCTACCGGGTTGAAGTTCTGCCCGATGACGCTCATCCGCTCGACATCCGCTACAACGTCATTAACTGGGTGCACCGCTCTACACGGGGTTGGTCTTACGGTTCATCCGTGATCGATCCGCGCACTGGTGAGATTATTAAAGGCAATGTACTACTCGGATCTCTCAGGGTCCGTCAGGATTACATGATTGCCGAAGGACTTCTTTCGCCCTATGAGGAGGGTGCAGAACCGGATCCCCAGATGCTCGAAATGGCGCTAGATCGCATCCGCCAGCTATCCGCCCACGAAATCGGACACACGCTTGGCATCGCCCACAACTTCGCGGCAAGCGTTAATAACCTCGCCTCGGTGATGGACTATCCCCACCCGATGGCCACTATTCAGGGCGACGGCAGTCTCAGTCTTGAAAACGCCTACGACATTGGCATTGGGGAGTGGGATAAACGAGCCATCGCTTATGGCTATCAGCATTTTCCCGATGGAGCCGATGAACAGCAAGAATTGAACAGCATTATTGAAGAAACCCTGGATATGGATCTGATGTATATTTCTGACGAAGCTGCTCGTCCTGCAGGCGGCGCCCATCCATATGCTCATCTTTGGGATTACGGAACAGATCCTGTAGATCAACTCAGCCATATTCTCGATATACGAGAAATTGCCCTGAGCAATTTTGGAGAAAACACGATTCGCGAAGGACGGATGATGGCGGATCTCGAGGACGTTCTGGTCCCGATCTACCTCTACCACCGGTACCAAACTGAAGCCACGGCTAAACTTGTTGGCGGAGTTGAATATAGCTACTCTGTGCGTAACGACGGTCAGCCGGGGCCCGCTATAGTGGACGGTCAGGTACAGAATGCAGCCTTAGCAGCTTTAATGAAAACGATCGACCCGGAAGTCATTGCGCTACCGGAACGCCTTTTGGAAATGATTCCCCCGCGACCTGCGCGAATCCCGCAAACCAGGGAACACTTTCGGGGATACACCAATCCGATGATGGATCCCGTGGCGATGGCTGAAGTCGCTGCTGGGCATACGGCAACTCTGCTCTTTAACTCGGAACGGGCCGCGCGCCTGGCCGGGCAGCACGCCCGCAACAGCTCACTCCCCGGGCTGCATGATCTGATTAACTCCGTTCTCGATCACTCGTTACTGAGTGATGACCGCACCGGATATCTCGGTTCCATACAGCGCGCAATTAACACCGCTGTTCTGAGAAACCTGCTGCACCTGGCGGCTGACACCGGCGCATCACCCGACGTTCAGGCCATTACATCTCTGATACTGGAAAATCTGACTACTGAGCTCTTGAGAAAACGGGCCGGAACCGAATCTATAGAATGGCAGGCACACTACAAATACCTGGCCGATATGATCGAGTCCTTTATTTTTGATTCCGAATCGTTTGAGGCACCGCAGGCACCCTATACGCCACCCGGAGCCCCGATTGGCAGCGGGAGCGCACATACTCCTTTGTTCTGCACTCATTAGTTCGAACAGGCATATTAACTTGAATGCAATTGTTAAAAGCCTGTACCTTAAATCCCCCTTAAAAAAGGGGGAATGAGGGGGATGTTCATCAGATTGTGTTAATATTGATGGACACCCCTCTCCGTAGGGGGCCCTTGGGGAAAATCTCCCCTGCCAGTGCTTTCCTGGTCCCGGCCTGTCCCGAGCATTGACCCGGGGGTATATTACCCCGGGGAGGGGAGACTTCTTCTTGGATAATTCAATAAAATTAATCGTACGAACTCAGTTTTAAAGCGACGTTTAAAAAATCTGATGCCTTTTACATTTAATAAAAATGATCGGAATTTTTCTGAAATCACGTTTCCGTTTATGCGGAAAACAGTTATTCCGGTCACTCGACATTTTTTCTCCCCGGCTGTTACCAATCCGCACTATATGCCGCAGACCGGCCCCTGTTTTATCTACGGGAATCACAGCAACTATTTCGATCCTTTTTTCATCAACCTCGAGATGACGGAGGAGCCCACAGCCGGAGTGATGACACGCGATCAGTTTCACAAAACTGTTCCCCGAATCTTTATGGACAGTATTGGGATTGTGCCGACCAGCAAATATGTGCCCGAACCGGGGATTGTCCGCAACGTCATTCGAATGATCGAGAACAAGCGGATGATTGTGATATTTCCCGAGGGAGGCCGGCGGTGGGACGGCAAGGCCAAACCGATGATTGAAACTACTCTGAAACTTTTTTGGAAAATGGGCATTCCGGTTCATCCTGTTCAGATCCACGGCTCCTACCTGTCCTGGCCGCGTTGGGCAGATTATCTAAGAAAAAGCTCCATCGAAGTACGCTGGCTGAAACCGATGCACCCCTCTGATTTTGAAGATTATGAAACCTTCGCACGCCTGTGCAAAGAGAATATCACCTTTGATGAGTATACGCCACCTGAATCCGTTGAAATTCACTCCTGTTCCAAACCTGCCACGGGAATTGAGCGTTTCCTCTACCGTTGTCCCGATTCCGGCGTAACTGGATCTGTTTTCTC
>CAZXYQ010000026.1:0-30021 GCA_964644975.1 uncultured Rhodohalobacter sp. | reverse complement strand
AGTGATCGAAATCGATGAAGAAGAAATCCGGGTACACTACTAAAACCGGCCAGTTAACAAGCGGCTCAAACGGACGAGTTTACGGTTCGGAGCTTTGGAAAATTACTCGCCTCGCTGCATATGCCCAAGACCGTTATGGAGCCACTCGGATCGCAACCTCTCTTTGGTAAATATTCTTTAAGACCAAATTATTCATTAACTTTAATCAGCTTTTGAAAAGCGATTCGTTTATTGAAATGAGATCACCATCGAGCTTTAACTTTGAGGAATAACATTAACACAGCAGATGTAAATACAAAACTTATTGATAGTTACCTGTCTCTCATGAAAAATATGAGTGTGAGTAACAAGCTTGACCTTATTTCTAAGCTTACCAGAACAGTAAAAATAGATATTGAGCAAGAACAACCTGATTTTTATAAATCTTTCGGTGGTTGGGATAAGAATGAAAGTGCCGAAGAATTAATCAGATCCATCAAAGGGGCAAGAACTTTTAATAGAAAACTTGACGAGTTTTGAATCAATATCTTCTGGATACGAATATCTGTATTTACTTCATTAAAGGGCTTTATGATCTGAAAGCCAAGTTTGAAGAAGTAGGTCCAGAAAACTGTTTTATTTCAGAAATCACACTGGCTGAATTAAAATTTGGGGTAGCAAAAAGTCAGGCTAAGCAGAAAAATAATATAGCTCTAGAGAACTTTTTAACCGGAATTCAAATAATGCCAATTTATCCAGCATTGGATATATATGCATCGGAAAAAGCTCGCCTTCAAAAGTCTGGTAAAGTAATTGATGATTTTGATCTTCTGATTGGAGCTACAGCTGTTTCATTTGACTTGATTATGGTCACGAACAACACAAATCATTTCAATCGAATCAAAGAGTAAAAATTAGAAGACTGGACTATTCAGATTTAACAACCATTAGCTCCATAACAAGCGTTTCGTGCTTACGGGTGAGTGCTGGTTGCTTAAATTCAGTCTTGGTCGCCCCACAGCACAAACACCAAGCCGTTATGGTGCTTACATGTTTTCAGAATGTTTCACGTTTAAGACCAATAAGTTGTGATTATCGTTAAAAAGAAAAATTAGTTACATTTGACATATGAAGACGTTAACGATAAACATACCGAATACAGCAGATATTGATGACAGGGAGATAAGAATGTCATTGGTGTCTAAATTATATGAAAGAGGAAAGCTCACACTGTGACAAGCGGCCTAACTGGCCGGCTATTCGAAAGAAACCTTCCTGAAGCTGCTTGCTGAGCATAACGTTTCTCTGATAAACTATCCTGCAGACGAACTTGACGAAGATATAGGAAATGCCCAGCGTCATAGTATCTGACACAAGTTGCCTTATTCTATTCTACAAAATCGGAGAGTTTGATCTTCTGAAAAAGCTTTACGGCAATCTTCATATCACAGATACAGTTTAGAAAGAGCTCAATCAACCGGTTTCAAATTGAATAGAAATTGTACAACTGAAAACAGATGTACATAAAGGATTGTCTGGTTATCTTGACGCGGGTGAAGCAACAAGCATTGCATTTGCCCTAGAGCATGAGGGTTCGCTGTTAATCATTGATGAAAATAAAGGGAGAAAAGCAGCCAAAGAAATGGGAATTCAGGTAACCGGTTCGCTTGGTGTGTTAATAGCAGCAAAAAATAAGGGCCATCTGAAAGCTGTAAAACCGATTATTGAGAAAATCCAGAAAACTAATTTTCGGATTTCGGAGAATTTGATTGAACGAGTACCTGATAAGGTGGACGAGACCTAATAAAAGGTCGTTCGCAGCCATAACCAGCGCTTCAACTCGAACTTGGCCGCTTATTGCCATTATTAAAGAATTTCAGAGTTGCAGCATTTCAAACATTTTATCACTTTAGTTTCTCGCAATGGCCAAGTCAGTTAAGCACCATACCGTTAGCCTACCTAAAACTAAATCGTCACTTGTTACTTTTTGTGGTATTGTATATAATACCATATGTCAGTTCATCAAATTGTATTAGATACAAACATCATCTATTCAGCACTTCGGTCAAGACGAGGTGCTTCATATCGATTGTTATCTTTGTTGGATTCAGCCAACTTTGAAATAAATTTGTCGGTTCCAGTCGTTATTGAATATGAAGATGTATTGCTAAGAAAGATACACACTCTAAATTTTGGTGAGTCTCAGATTGGCCAATTTTTAGATTACTTGTGCTTGGTTGGAAACTGGCATGAAGTCTATTTTTTGTGGCGTCCAATTTTGAAGGACCCTGAAGATGATATGATCCTTGAATTAGCGGTTAGAGCCAATTGCAAATATATTGTAACGTATAACAAAGCCGATTTTAAGGGCGTTGATAAATTTGATATTAAACTGGCGACAGCAAAAGAATTTCTCCAAATCATACAGGAGTTACCATGAGCACATTAAGCGTTCGATTACCTGAATCACTACATAAAAAAATAAAAGAACTCGCCGAAAAGGAAGGTGTTTCCATGAATCAGTTCATCACATTGGCGGTATCAGAAAAAATGTCGGCATTATTGACAATAGATTATCTGAAAGAACGAGCAGAAAATGCCAGTAAGCAGAAGTTTAAAAACATTATGGATCAAGTGCCTGATGTGGAACCTGAAGAGTATGACAAATTATAAACAGGTAGGCTAACAAACCGTTATACCCACTTTCTACGACATCTAATTTCTTCCGGTTTTCATCGTTAATAATTATATTCAGGCAAACTAAACACTTTACATATGATCACCGATTTAAAAGAGATTGAAAATTCAGCTCTGAATTTAAACAAAAGGGATAAAGCTCGACTGGCTGATAAATTATTGCAGAGTATTCATGGCAAAATTGATCCTGAAATCGAACAGGCGTGGATTGTTGAAGTTCAAAAACGAAAAGAAGCTCTTACATCAGGTGAAGCTTCACTGCACTCAAGATCCGATGTGTTTAAGGAAGCCAGAAAACGTATTCAAAAGTGATCATAAAATTTCATTCGGAAGCCAGAAAAGAATTTTTTGAAGCTGCGGAATATTACGAAGAACAGGTGGTCGGCTTAGGTGATGATTTTATTGATGAAGTAGAAAAAGTATTGGATGTCATTGAAAAGACAATAAATCCTCAAGACTATGATTACAGATTTTAAAGAAATTCAACATTCAGCTCTCGAATTAGATGAAAACCATCGGGCTGAGTTAGCAAAAAAGCTTATTGACAGTCTGGATCAGCATTTTGATGATGATATTGAGCAAGCCTGGATTGATGAAATCAAACGAAGGAAAGCAGAAATCAAATCAGGTGAAGTAACGCCTATTTCAGGACATGAAGTTCATAAAGCTGCTCGAGAACTTCTTAAAAAATGATTTTCCAATATCATCCTGATGCTGCAAAAGAATTAACAAGTTCAATACAGTATTATGAAGAAAAATCTACGGGGCTTGGAGCTGAATTTCTTGATGAAATAGAAGAAGCTATCGCACAGGCATTGGCACATCCAAAATCTGGTTCCTTACTTACCAAACAAGACCGAAGAATATTGCTTGACCGGTTTCCCTATGAAATTATTTATGACGTTTCCAATAATATTGTCACAATTATAGCTGTAAAGCATATGAAACAAAAACCGGGTTATTGGAAGTCAAGAAAATAAGTGTGGGTATAAAAATGCGCATTAACTGGGCCGTTATTTACGTTCACAATACACATGAAATCTAACATACATACCAGTAGCAGTCTTGACATGGAATACCCCTATGTGATGACATCAGAACGGGTTTTGCTGCTCTCTTTTCTGGTTGTCGTTCAGTTTTTAGTTATCCTTTTTTTTCTTGGTGCTTCCGAGACGGCAGAGTACAATGCCACGTTCAAATATCTGCGCCTTTCCGGCTATGCCCTCTGCATCATAGTCCCCTTTTATCTTTTTTATCTGCTTGAAAAGGAGATTTATCAAAGGATAGCCCATTCCTGGAATCTTAAATTTGAATTGATTTCTAAGACACTGCTTATCTTTACCATCTTGTCTGCCAGCTATTTTTATAATGTTTGGGTTATAAACGGAATCAGCCCTGACTTTTATAACTATTTCTATTTTCAGTTTTGGTATGGTCTGCCTTATGTGCCCGTCTTACTGCCGGTTTGTTTGATTTTTTATAAATGGTATCTGAATAAAGAAAGGACTATCCGGGAACAAACAACTACAGAAATCGATCCGATAGTGACCATTCGGGGTAAGAATCAGGGAGAGACAGTTCAGTTCCAGTCCGGAGATTTTCTTATAGCGGAGGCTGAACAGAATTACGTCTCCCTCTATTATTTACAAGAGGGTTCCATTGAGCATTCCGTTATTCGTTCAACCCTTAAAGATGTCAGTGCGCAGATACCCATTGCGCACAGAGTTCACAGATCATATCTGGTGAATCCGGACGTGATAGATAAAATTGTTGGCAACACCAGGAAAAGAGAAGCCTTTATCTCGCATTTAAACCAGCACATACCGGTTTCCCCTTCTTACATTCCTGATTAAAATTTTATGCCGCCTTCCCACTCGCAACTGGACGGCATTCATATTCATCAAAAAATCTTCAGCTTTGTCACAAAAAGCAGTTTTCGGAACCATTGTTTATTAAAATGATGAGATCTTAAAACCGGAACTATAAAAAAATGAATGATGAATATTCAGACAATTCTGTTTGCACTCTCCATCCTGACAACTATAATATGTATTGACTCAATAACCGCCTCTGACCCTGCCGCCGATTCCTTTAATCGGGAACAGGATTCGACCCGGGCAGCACTGGTTGAACGCATCATAGGGGTGAGTGAGAACACCATAGCCAATCCCGCTTTTCTTGAAACCGATGAATGGACAAACTTTGTGAAGGTCTTACGGTCAGAGGAGTGGGACGGCCTGACGGATGACGAGTTTTTACGCGAGTTTAACAGGATGCGATTTAAAGCGGATCTTCCTTTTACGCATTACCGATTGGAAAAAATCAGGGAAGAGGATACAGGTTCGGAAAATACTGCCCTGATTGAAATTACAGAACATGATAGTAAAACTGTGATTCTCAATGTTCGCATTAATTTTGATATGGATGAAGAAGATATGATCAGCGCTATTCGTAGGATTCATTCCGGATACTATGAGAACCTGATCATTGATATTCGTGGAAACCAAGGTGGTTCCTTTCCTTCCGTCGTTATCCTTGGCCGGTATCTGACAAATCAGATGATGGATACCGGCGTGTATCTCACCCGTAAATGGTTCGCAGTGTATGGAGATTATCCCACCCAAGAGCAGCTTAACAAAATACCGGTTCTTCAGGATTTCAGCCTGGGCGGATTCACAAACTTGCTCCAAACCAAAGGAGCTGCCAGAATGATCCTTCCTCCTCATTCTGATCCGGTTTTCGGGGGTGATGTGTATTTACTCACCGATGGAAATACCGCGAGTGCCAGTGAGCCATTCGTGCACTTGATAAAGGAGTCAGGGGCCGCCACCATTATCGGTGAACAGACGGCCGGAGCAATGCTAAGCGGTGAGCGGATTCCAATTTATGACACATTCACACTTTTCGTACCGGTTGCCGATTATATGACCGCAGACGGCCACCGGATTGATAAGGTTGGCGTATCACCAGACATCGCCGTTTCCTCTGAGGATGCGCTGAGTAAAGCACTTGAAATCATTGGAAAATGAGCGCTCAAAATTGAGTTGATCAGTCAGGAGGATCACTTTAACCTTCTCTGGAAAACTATCACAAATGACTGGAATTTAACAACCGTCTGCTCACCGATTAGCACCCAACCGAGAAAAGTAAGAGATGCCCCAAAAGGAGATTTCTTCATTTCTTGTAATCAGCTTATGTAACCTTTGTAATCGGAAGCAGGACAGGCGAAAGCCGCAAGGGAATGAACATATGTGCTTTTGAAAATTGCAGTAAAGAGGTCGAAAGCAATATTGGAATATTTATCGTAAACTGATCGACAAATAACCAGCGGCTCAAACGGATGAGTTCGCAATTCCGGGTTTTTAGTACAGATGGTCACCTCGCCGTTTAGCCGCCAAACCGTTACAGTGCGTTAGTTTGCACCATATCGAACAGAGGTAATTATCCCCATTTTTTACACTCATTTTTATAACGAGAGTATTTTTTCTCGATTTTTACCCTTATCATTAAAACGAAGGTAAAGATTACACTCGTTATTAAAAACATGTTTAGAGCAGATACTCCTTACAACGAACTCCCAGCGTTACCTCCTAAGGGAGATCTTGAAACGAAGCCTATTATGCGCAAGGTCATCCGAGCAAGTCGTGAGCTGTCCGAGTTGAACGGAGCTTTGCGAAATTTACCCAATCCGACATTATTCTTAGATACGATACATCTCCACGAAGCAAAGTCCAGTTCTGAAATTGAAAACATTGTCACAACTAACGATGACTTGTATCGTGATATGGTGGCCGATCAAAAAATGGGTAACCCTGCAGTAAAAGAAGTATTGCGTTATAAAAAAGCGCTTTGGATTGGACTAGAACGGATTGAGCAAAGACCCTTTATTACCACCAATCTTTGTGTTGATATTGTTCAGTGCATTAAAAGTAATACCGCTGGAATTCGATCCACTCCCGGTACAGTCTTAGCCAATACATATGGAGAGGTTTTATATACTCCCCCATCTGGTGAATCGGTTATTCGCGACAAGATGGCCGATTTGGAGCGCTTTATAAATGAATCGGACAACTTAGATCCATTAATCAAAATGGCACTCCTCCACTATCAATTTGAAGCTATTCACCCCTTTGTAGATGGAAATGGTAGAACAGGCAGGATTTTGCTTCTTGTTTACTTAAAACTTACTGGCTTATTGACGATCCCCGCAATCTATTTGAGTGATTACATCATACGGAATAAGCAATCCTACTATCAATTGTTACGAGGTGTAACCGAGCAGCAGGATTGGCAGCCTTATGTCATGTATATGCTCGATATGGTAGAGGTCACGGCACAAAGAGCTTTAGAACAAATTCATACTATTTCAGACTTAATGGAATCAATGAGTAATCAGATTAAGCAACAAGTTCCACTGGCTTACTCTAAAGAACTCATCGAAATACTATTCCATTTACCATATACAAAACGTCAGGTCTTGGTCGATGCAGGTTTGGGTACTTTGAAGACTGTTGGAAACTACTTATCACAATTAGAGGAAGCAGGGGTGCTAGAATCTGAAAAGTTGGGTAAGGAGAAGCTGTACATCAACAAACAGTTGTTAAATATTTTAGCGAATACTTGAGAACATACACTGTAACAAGCGTTTCAAGCGGTCTCTCCCCCGGGTTTTGGTTGGCTAAAAAGAAGAAATACTTTAACTTAATTCGTAGGGAATCGCCGCTTAAACGCAGGGACGTTAATCAACCTATCCTATCGTTGTAAGTCCAAATCGGAATCAGTATCTTATTAGTACATAGAAAAACTTTTAAAGTACTGATATGGATATTTCAATTTCAAAAGATATCGAACCTCTCTCCGAGTTCCGTAAAAAGTCAGCAGATTTTGTAAAGCGTCTCAAAAAAGAAAAACAGCCGATTATTCTTACTCAGCATGGCAAAAGTGCTGCTGTATTGATGGATGTTTCAGAGTATGAGCGTTTTACCAAAAAAATGAAGATGCTTGAAGATTTACTTGAAGCCAAACAACAAGTTGAACAGGGTAAAACATATTCCATGGATGAGGCTAAGGAAAGAATCGAAAAGCATCTTTCTAAATGGAATTAATTTTTACAGATCGGTTTCTTGATCGTGTAGAAGAATGCACAGATTATATTGCCCTTGATCATGTTCCAACGGCAATAAAATGGGCACGTGGAGTTTTTGAAGAGTGCCAAAAACTAAGCGATCAACCGGAAAGTGGTAGAATCGTCCCCGAGTTCAGACGGCCTGAAATTAGAGAGCTTATACACGGAAATTATCGACTGGTAAATGAGTTAAAAACCAATCAAATTGATATGTTGACCATTTGGCACACTAGACAGATGTTGCCTGATGATCCACACAAGGTTGGTTAATTGCTGAGCCGTTATAATGCTCTCTAAAATCTACAGTTTGAGCTCAAATTTTTGTATGTTGTAACCATGAAATCAGTTTCTAAAAAAAATATCGACTCCATTTCCCGCGAGGCCATGAAGTCACAAAGAGCTTCGTTTCGTATTGAGGGCATGAATATACCAAAGAAGAGAGCGGAACAAATTCGACGTGAAGTGGTGCAGGAGTTTCAAAACGGTTCAGCTTCTTCAAACTCCTGAAAAGCTGGATCATTGGTTCATAGTTTTTATCTGCTGCTGACTGAACCGCTGTAATATACTTCGGCATTCTTTTCTCGGTAATCTTTTCAAAAATAAAGCGATCAAACCCACTCTTTAAAGCAATCAAGTCGGCAAAAAGTCTTGCTGTACGTCCATTTCCTTCCCGGAATGGATGAATAAAAAGAAGTTCAGCATGAAGAGGTGCAACATGATTGATCATATTCTTCAAATTTGTCTGATAATGGATTTAGGAATTCTTTTTCAAATTCCTCGACGGCAGATGGCAGAAATTTAGCGGCAGGAAACATGAACCCGCCTTTTGATATATTTACCTGTCGCAATTTACCGGCAAACTCATATAGATGTTCAAAAGCTGCTTTGTGAATCGATGAAATAAAATACCAATTAAATAGGCTCATATCATCCAGCTCCGATTCGAACTTGATTTCAGCTCGTAAAAATCCACGATATTCTTCTTCTGCGATTTTCTCGGGATCTTTTAATCCGAGCTTATTCGGTAGTATTTCATCTTCTGATTTAGGAGTGTAATATTTCATGACTCAATGATACTATGAAATCGGGGGAATCGCATTATAATTGCCGAGCCGTTATGCCCTCACAAAACAGTTTCGTTGCATGGATACCGTTAATCCATTAACTTGAAGAATGATCAAATCATTTGGAGATAAGGCAACATCAGATCTGTTTCATGGCATTTCGCTTCGCGGTACTGACGTATCAAGTAGTAAGGCCAGAAAACTTCCGACCCAAATTCTTGAATCCGCCACTTATAAACTGGATATTCTGAATGCTACCACTTCTCTTGATGATTTAAGATCACCACCCGGCAACAGGTTGGAAGCATTGCGGGGTGATTACAAAGGTTTTCATAGTATTCGAATAAATGCCCAATGGAGAATCGTTTTCCGCTGGCAGGTTTCCAGTGGTCATGACGTTGCCATTGTCGATTATCATTAATGAATAACATGGGTGAATCATCATGATTCCAAAAAATAGAGTAACCACACATCCCGGAACCATCCTGCTCAAAGAATATCTTGAGCCAATGGGACTAACCCAGAAGGCGTTGTCGGATCATCTGGACATACCGATCCAGCGGGTTAACGAAATTGTGAGAGGTAAAAGAGGAATTTCACCGGATACAGCCTGGTTGCTATCTGAGGCGTTCGATACCCCTCCTGAATTCTGGCTGAATTTACAGTCTATGCACGATCTGTCATCAAATCGACCTAACAGACATATCAAATCCCTCAAGGCTATTCAGGCATAACCGGCAAATCAACCGGACGTGTTTGCATTCTGTTGCTTACTTTCAAGTTCATCCCCGCGCCCGTTATGCGCTGAGCCGTTATGCTACCTCTACCCTCTGATAAAATTATTTTCCTTTTTCCGAGTTTATTACCATACTACAGAAATGTTCAAACTATTTGAGGAAAGCTATGATTAATGAAAAAATCAAAAAACAAGCACTTGAACTTTCGAATCAGGAACGTGCAGAACTTGCACATATGTTAATTGACAGCCTCCACCCGGAGAAAGAATTTAAATCGGAAGAAGCCTGGTCAAAAGAACTAAAAAAGCGTATTGATCGGTATGAGCAAGGTGAGAGTTCTGCAAAGCCCTGGAGCGAAGTGAAAAAAAATGCACAAGCACTTCTTGACTGATGAGCAAATTGGCCTTTGAACTTGACGATGCGGCAGAGGCCGAGTTTTACGATATCGTTGATTATTACAAACAATTTGATCAGACGCTATCCTACGATTTTATTCAAGAGTTTGAAGTTGCTGTTCAGAGGCTGATTAAATTTCCCAAAGCAGGGCATCCCTATCTACATCAGACAAAGCGTATTTTCCTTAACCGCTTTCCCTATGCAATTGTGTACAAAGTTTACAGGGATGAATTGATCATGGTTTTTGCCATCATGCATATGAAACGAAAACCGGATTATTGGGAAAAACGCCTTAAATAAACTCGCAGGTTGCATAATTGCGGAGCCGTTATTTGCCTACCCTCTTTTAAAATTTTTGAAGTAAATTCACAATTCATTCATTGGTTGCAAGTTATACGCCATTGACGTACTTTCCTCCAAAACGGATCGTTATTGAATGGAATTCTTTGAAACAACCATTTTTACGAAACTGATTCAGAAGCTGATCAACGAGGGAATATCACCTGCTCCAATTGCAGTTATCGGTCCGGCCAGAGTCCGGTGACATTATCAAAGGAAGCGGTGGAATCCGTAAACTGAGATGGTCTGGATCAGGGCGTGGAAAACGAGGTGGCATTCGCGTGATTTCCTATTATTTCACTGAGGATGAGCAAATTTATATGCTTTATGCATATCCAAAGAGCAAAAAAGACGAACCGCCAGCTGGCGGTTCAATTGAAGCAACTGAAACAACTGGTTGAGGAACAACTGTCATGAATGATGAAATGTTTAATGAATTACTCGAAAGTGTAAAACAGGCTGGAGACATAAGAAAAGGCAAACGCAAACCATCCAGGTACACTGTGATTGAAGAACCTGATGTTGTAGCAATCCGAGAAAAGTACGACATGACTCAACAGGAATTCTCTTCACTGCTTGGAATCAGTGTAGGTACACTTCGAAACTGGGAACAAGGAAGACGAAAGCCTCAAGGTCCAGCCAAAGTCCTTCTGAAGATTGCAGAGAAGAGACCAAAAGCAATTCTGGAATCTTTAGCTTAAACTGTTCATCAAATAACCAGCGACTCAAACGGACGGATTCAGGTTTACGGCTCTTAGAAATTTGGGCGACCCGCCGGTTAACCGCCAAGCCGTTATTTGTCTTAATTGAATACACAGTCAAGAGATAAAAAATTGACAATTCACTCCTTATTTCTTCGTCAAAATCTGTACTTACCATCATGGGCAAAAAAGAGTAGACATTGAAATTGACCTGCTAACCAACTCTATCGAAAACAGTGTCACCGGTGAAGTTTTTGATACGAAGGTTGTTCGGCTCGATAAATCAGGCAAAAAGGATATCAAGCCGGCAGAATGGCTTTTTGATTGGGAAGCTGAGCTGGATTTGAAAAATCGGGAAGTTTATAAATTGACGACTGTTAACAATCCCAAAATTATTCATGGGTTATTGTGCCCGGAAGACAAGTCTGACTATATATTTATTCACCTTGTTGAAAGTGCGAATTTCAACAAAGGTTCTAACAAGATGTATTTGGGTGTGGCTGGGAATCTTTTTGCTTTTGCGTGCAAAGTCTCTTTTGAGAAAGGATATGAGGGATATGTTGCCTTTGACTCCAAGTCTGCGTTAATTGAACATTACAAGAAAAAACTTGGTGCCACACATTTCAAAGGACAACGAATGTACATTGAAACCGTTAATGCATTGAAGCTTGTGAAAAAATATTTTCAGGATTAAAACCATGGCTATAGTTAAAGAACCCAAAGGAGTAGATTTCGTTGTTAAGTCAGAGCCCTGGACTGATGAGGAGTTGAAGGAGTTCAGGAGGCTGATGGAAAAGCAGAAGTCCAAACTCGGTGAAGAAAAGCGATCGAAGATCAAAGAGAATTACAAAAAAGTTTCCAAGCAACCGGCGTAGTCTCCTGCTTTCCTACTTATAGCTACGCCAAATAACAAGCATAGCGCTTCGCGCTACTTCGTATCAAGCGGATTTTGCCGCTCATCGTCTGAATTACAGCCATTGGATTTGTAGTATTCCGAGATTTCACCACTTTGTTTGCTTTAATAGGCAAAACCGGTTAAACGCCAAACCGTTATGTTTCTCAATCAGCACTCTCCTCTTTAAAATTAAGCGACTTCATTTTTCAAATTTTCTGCTTGACAATGTTCGCATATATGCTAACTTTATTTCATGCGCGTTATTAATCCGCCATCTGGCGGACAAATCCGGAAATTGCCCGGTTGAAGATTTCTTAAATGATCTTCCCGATAAGCAGTCCAAAAAGATTGCTTGGACATTACGTTTGGTTCGGGATCTGGAACAGGAGCTAACTCAGTACCTGAAAAAGTTCAAAAGCACGGACGATATTTAGGAAGTTCGTGCAACATTAGGCAACAACACATTTCGGCTTCTCGGTTTCTTTGATGGTCCGAAGTTGATTGTATTAACCAGTGGATTTGCCAAAAAGTCGAATATGATACCAAAACAGGAAATTGAAACCGCCGAAGAGCGGAAACGTGATTATCACCGGAGGAAAGGACAATGAAAAAAGACGATCTTGAAATTTTTATCGATCAAAAGAAAGCTGAAAGTCCGGAGTTTGCCCAGAATTTTGAGGAAGGATACCTCAACTTTAAAATTGGTGTGATTCTTCGTCAGGCTCGTGAACAGATAGGTGCAACACAGGCTGATGTGGCTGAAAAACTGAACACTACGAAGTCTGTGATATCCCGGATGGAAAATCATGCCGAGGATATCAAACTATCTACTCTTACCAAATATGCGAAAGCATTAGGCAAGAAAGTAAAGCTCGACATTCAGTAAACTCAAAACATAACAATGCATTTCGTGCGAACTTTTTACAGATTTTTCTGAACTTCTATAATTCTGCTGCGCCGCACAAACCGCAGGCCGTTATAGGGTGGAAAACCAAAGTCTAAACTAAAACAACAGAATATATATTCCGTACCAAATGTTCGCATATACCTCTATATTGGCATGTAAAGCGCATGTTTATTGCACATATAAATAAGTTGGCGTTCATTGGTACAAGACCCTACAAACTTGAGACCACCCATTGAACAAAAACAATTCACAGCTGTCCAAAACATTTTTGATGTTGATAAAAAGTATCTGTTTTATAAAAATAAACCCGATTTTCTACCACATTTAAAATCAATCCCCTTCGTTTTCCCGCAGAGGCACGCAGATTTACTCGCTGAGTCCCGCTGATGTTCTACTGTCCAAAAGTTGTCTTTCAGCGCAACTCTACCGAGGTAATTTGCGAGAACATAAAATCCGATACAATTGATATTATAGTATTACCGGAATTGATAACAATGGTAATGGTACAGATGAATATGGTTTTTCAGCCCTTCCAGGCAGTGGCCGTAACGGCGAAGGAACATTCTTCGACTTCGATGGTGGCTTCGGTTACTGGTGGAGTTCTACTCAGAACTTTACCTTTAGCGCATGGAGCCGGAACATGACCAACGGTGGCAACCGGGTAGCCAGGGGCAATAGCCGTAAGGAGTTTGGGTTCTCTGTCCGTTGCTTGAGGGATGATTAATTTATTTGAGTCATTTGTTTATTTCCGCGAAGTGGTCGATTTTTTTTTGAATAATGGCACATTATAACGAGCTACCGGGATATAAGGCAACGTATGATTTGCTTTTGGCTATATTCCAGTTTACAAAGGAATTTAGCAAGGAGTATAAATATACCGTAGGCGAGAGTTTAAAGAAGGAAAATAAAATAAACGCATAAACCCAACAAAACGCCAATCGAGTAGACGGCCGTGAGCAATATGCTCACGGTGCGCCTCTCACACCACCGTATCCTTCGTTAGACTCGGTACAGGCCATAGCGGGTCGCGTATACGGCGGCTCACCAACCATCACTTCAACCGCTCTTTTCACCGGCTGAAACTATCCCTTCCCGAAAGCCTTCGGGACCGGGCTATAGTACTGCTGGAAAACTATCCGTAGCGCAGCAACTACTCCCGATTCAATTTCAGGAAGGTTGATGTTCAGCCCTTCTTCCCCGAAACCTCGGGGAATACTATAGATTCGGCTGACTTCCTGACTCTACATGCAGCCAGGATCTCCCCGGGTAAGGGTGCCTTCTTTCCTCCAATGCCTGCCGTATCTACTTAATGAGCCATCACCTTTCGGTGTTTCGGACGTCATCCCGAAGGATTTCGGGACTCATCCAGTTCATTAAGCCTCTTATACGGTTCTGCCGTGGGCATCCCGATGGGGCTGTTCGTCAGTACCGGAGTTTGCGCCGCAGGCATCCCGTTGTGGCAGCCTCGCTTCCTTCAGACTTGCGGTTACCCGCAGCGCCCTTGTCCCGCTCGGCGGGACTAATGGTTCAGGGCGTCACCCCTGCCCATAAGGGACTTTTCCCAAAAGGATCACTATGTGGCACCCTCAAGATTATTGACTTACATTGTAAGCCAAAGGCACCAATGCCGAGCACACACCAGCATTTCTCCCAAGGAGTCCTTTGGACAAGCGGATTTTGCCGCTTTTAGACAGAAACCAACCTATAAATTTTGCAGAAATCCTGAGTTTTGTTCACATTAAGGACTTAAAATGGCAAAACCGCTTAAATGCCGTGCAGTTAACCTCCTTTTCTTCAATCTATGATATCTGACTTGATTTCAGTAGATTTATAACAGACAGCAACAAAATTCCACTAAAATGAAAGGCTGGAGAAGGCGCATTACGACAAATCCCGATCAATGTGGCGGCAGGCCATGCATCAGGGGAATGAGAATCCGGGTTGTTGACGTATTGGATTTGCTTGCGTCTGGTCTAAATCATACTCAGATTCTGGAAGAATTACCAGATCTGGAAATAGAAGATATTGAGGCATCAATCAAGTATGCCCGTGGGAAAATTGATCCTCCGATTGTTGCAGCATGAAACTTTGGATTGATGCACAGCTCTCACCAACCATAGCAGCTTGGATCAACCGCACATTTGATGATATTGAAGCAGAGTCTGTTCGTGCTTTAGGTCTCTACGTGATGCAACAGATATAGAAATTTTTGATGAGGCTAAGAAAGTGGATGTGGTTTTCATGAGTAAGGACGATGATTTTATCCAACTCATCGAACAAATGGGTACACCGCCATAGTTTATTTGGATTACTTGCGGTGATACTTCGAATGCAAGGATGAGAGAAATTTTATCGACAACGCTTCTAAAGGCAAAACAGCTTTTGGAAAGCGGTGAAAACGTCGTTGAAATCAGCGATAAAAAGGGTTAACAAGTGTTTTAAAAGGACGAGTTTGCATTCCAAATCTTTGGAAAATTGGTCGCCTCGCCGTTTAGCCACTAAACCGTCATAGTGCTTAATCATTTTTTGGAATGAAAAAACCTCTTTTAACTTGTACAGTAATATTACTTTCTCAATTAGTTGTATTTCCACAAAAAGGTGACTTAGATAGTTATCATAACTTCCGGATGGTAAGTTGAATATTAATGGTATTACATGGTTAAAACGTATCGGTGTCGCTATTGGTGTTGTTTTAGTAGTAATTACTGCATGGCTATGGTTCATCATATACGACCTTCCGAAAGCTCTTGAACCTATAACATTTGAATCAACCGGAGTGCTATTCGATAATATACGTCTGCTCTCTATGGATCCTGAAGCTCCGGTTTCGCAAGATGCTCAGGCGGTTCTGGTTATGGGCGACAGGATAACGGAAATTGGTGCAGCGGGCGAGGTACATGCACCCGATGGTGTACTAATCATAGATGGGCGTGGTCATACTTTAATGCCCGGATTAATTGATGCACATATTCATCTTCACGATGAGGCGGAGCTGGCAGCGTATCTTGCTCATGGGGTGACAGGACTTCGGAATATGTCCGGATATCCATTTCATCTTCGTTTGATTGATCGTATTGCAAGCGGTCAGCTTATAAGTCCGGATTTTATTACTACAGGGCCAATTCTCAACAGTCGCGGACCCAACGAAAATGCTTTACAAACCACGGTCACTACAGCCGAAGAGGCCCGCCACACCGTACGCGCTCAACACAGTGCCGGATATCGGGTTATCAAAGTTTATTCTAATCTGACCCGGGAAGCCTTCGATGCAATTATTGATGAAGCTGCTAACCTGGATATGAATGTTATCGGTCATTCTCCAGAAGGCGTAAGAACCAAGGGAATACCTAACGAAAAACCATTCGAAATTCCCTGGGAGGCAACGCTTGGGTTAGGATTCACAACTCTTGAACATGTTGAGACCCTTGTTTGGCATAGCCTCAGAGATGATTTAGACCAGGAAAAGATGCGCTCGGCAGCAGCGGCACTCGCCAAATCCGGAGAGGCCGTTACACCTACGCTCTATGCCCATAAGCGACTGGTGCTGATTGCGGAGTCGAAAGGTGCATATTTAAGCAGGCCTGGTTCTGACATGATTAACCCGCTTACTACATGGTTTTCAAAAAGTTCACAGGAATTTTGGAGTCAGGTTGATCCATCAGGTTATGAAGCGCCGCATGCTGATTTTTTTCTTATTGCAACCGGTCTATTACATGAAGCGGGAGTTCCTCTGTTAACAGGATCCGACAGTGGAGTTTTTGGTGTTATCCCCGGGGCATCGGTAGCGCGCGAACTTGAGCTTTTAGTAGCTTCCGGTTTATCTCCCTATGAGGCGCTAAACTCAGCCACTCAGGTGAATGCTGAAATCCTTGGATTCGAGCAAACGGGTATGATTTTACCGGGATATCGCGCCAATCTTGTACTGATACCGAATGATCCATTAACAGACATCGGTGCTGTAGAATTTCCATCAGGCGTAATGATCGGGGGTTACTGGCTGGATGAAGCGACGCTTGAAGCCATGAGAAGCTCAGCAAGAAGTTCAAGGAACAGATCATTTGTTCGGTCATTGTTGCGGGTGATAGAAATGAAACTCTTCACATAACAGACGTATAGTATTAACGTAATGCTACATCGAAGCGCCCTGTAACAAAGTAATGTAAGCGGGCGCGATTGTACGTAGCTGCTTACATTTAAATAATAAGACTCGCTGCCTATTTATAAAATCGATAGTAGTAACTAACAAAGATTAAGTAATCAAATGAAAGCGTTTGTATTCGAAAAATATGGTTTACCCAATGTGCTTCAGCTCAAAGAGGTTGCTAAACCAATTCCGAATGAAAATGAAGTACTGGTGAAAATTCACTCAGCATCCATCAATGATTGGGATTGGGGGTTAGTCAGGGGCAAACCATTTGTGATTCGTTTGATATACGGTTTAAAAAAGCCAAAAATAAAGATTCCCGGGGTAGACGTTTCAGGAAAAATCGAAGCGGTGGGCGGTAAAGTAAGTTCCTTTAAAATCGGTGATAAGATTTACTGCGATCTATCGGAATGCGGATTTGGCGGGTTTGCAGAATACGTTTGCGTACCGGAAAAAAACTTATCCAAAAAACCTACCAATATCAGTTATAATGATGCCTCTGCCCTGCCACATGCCGGACTGCTCGCTCTTCAGGGACTTATGGAGAAGGGAAAGGTAAAATCCGGACAAAACATTCTAATCAATGGTGCCGGAGGCGGTGTCGGAACTCTGGGAATTCAAATCCTGAAATTATATGAGCTAAAGGTAACCGGTGTTGACAGTGACGAAAAACTCGGCTTGATGAAATCGATGGGATTTGATAGCGTGATTGACTATAAGAAAGTGGACTTTACCGATAATGGAGAAAAATATGACCTTATCCTTGATACTAAATCAAACAGATCCGTATTTAAATATGCACGATCCCTCAAAAAAAATGGCACTTATATTACAGTTGGAGGATCGATGTACAGACTGTTTGAAATATTATTGATAGGTTCGCTACTATCACTTTTTACCGATAAAAAACTGAGCGTACTCAATCTTAGGCCTAATAAAGGTTTAGACCGGATTTCTAAACTTGTAGAAAAGGGACAAATAAAACCTGTTATTGATGGTCCCTACGGATTTGATGAAATCCCTGAGTTGATTCAATATTTCGGTGAGGGCAAGCATTTGGGAAAGATTGTAGTTGAAATTGGGAAAACTTAAATTACAAAATCGTGCCACGGGAATGCGCTGTGCAAAACCGTTAGAATAATTTCCAACCCTAACATAAACCGCACTATAATTGCCGGGCCGTTATGACTTATTAAAAACTAAATGCGCTTGCCAACCAGATACGGTTTATTGATAAAGATCATACTTGGTCGCATGGCAGCAGATTTGCAGCACCATTGATTCTGCCATCAAATATGCCCGTTACCGCTATCAAATTATAAAAAAATGATCCACTTAATTTCTGCAAAAACTTACATTCCTTTAATTATATTCTGCCTCGCTTTAATGATAACTGCGTGCCAACAAAGTGACCCGGAGGCTATTCAGGAGCCCTATTCAGTAGAAATTATCGCTTTCCATGATAGGGAATCAAATAAACACTTATTTGAGCTGTCTCAGGAAACGGTGCCGGCAGGATGGACGACCCTTACACTCATCAATGCATCCCCTGATAAACATCTTGTGCAACTTTTGAAATTTAACGATGAAGTTGATATCACGGTAGAAAAATTTATCGAAGAGGTATCCCTCAATGTTCAGGATGCATTTTATCTTTTACATGATCCTGATGTTGATCCAGATGAGATGTTGAATCTGGTGCACTTTCCTGACTGGATGGGTCAGTGGACCTTTATGGGCGGTCCGGGACTTATTGCGCCCGGATTGACCGCTGATGCAACTGTGGATCTTGAACCCGGTACTTATATCATCGAGTGCTACATTAAGGACGAGGACCAAATGATGCACTCAGTCCTTGGAATGATAGCTCTTCTGGAGGTGACTGAAGCATCCGGACCGAGAGCTGAACCTGAAGCTGATCTGGAGATCACAGTTTCGGAAACCGGCATTCAGGTACATGATGAACCGAGTGCAGGAACGTATAGCGTGCGAGTTAACTTCGAAGAGCGGGAAACCGCCGGCTACCGGAATGTAAATTTGGTACAGTTAGATGAAAATACAGACTTGAACGAGCTTTCTTTATGGTTGAACGGATGGAACTGGGGAGGTCTTGTCTCTCCGTCACCCTTCAGGTTTGTTGGAGGGATTTCCGCGATGGACGCAGGCCACTCCGGATACTTTACGGTCGATCTGGAACCCGGCGAATATGCCTGGGTTTCGGAATATCTGGACAGCTCGTTGTCCGGGAAAGATCTTGAGGAATTGGGTTGGCTGAAGAAGTTCGTAGTGAAGTGATACTTTAAGAGAATTAACCCGGATTATTCACCAAGAAATTTCGTTGTGAGCAAGGCGATGGGGAGAAAGCGACGGAAGAGTAGCTGTAGTACCCTGAGTACGTTTTTTTACTTTTCCCAAAGTTAGTGCCATATGGCTTCGGTAAACGCAGCTCACAGGTAAATTTCGCCGCCTTTTCTGATACCACAAATTTGGGCTACTATATATTTTAATTATGTACAATATTTTCAATAACTTGAAGTGATAAAACATTCTATTCGTGAATAATCCGGGTTAATGCCGCACGGTTATTTAGGAATAAGCTCAGAGTTGAACTCGTAGAATGAGACAGGCATAATTGTCAGGCCGTTGTGCGGCAGAAATTCATTTGGCCAAATTGAGCATTTCAAATATCGATAAAGCACAATAATGGTTCACTTATCATCCTATTTTAGTATGCAAAGCGCATGTTAATTGTACATTTAACTAAGCTAGAGGTCAGGTTAAAACGACACACTCAAAAGATGACGAATTATGAAAAATGACTATTTAGACAGCACTAAAAAACAATTTAAGTTTTACAAAATGCTTGGGGACAAGACTTTTGTGCAGTTGGAGGACGATAAGTTATTTTGGCAATACAATGACGAGAGTAATAGCATAGCGACAATTGTATTACACCTTCGGGGAAATATGCTTTCACGTTGGACAGACTTTCTGACGTCAGATGGAGAAAAGGAGCTTCGTAACAGAGACGCTGAATTTGAAAACGAAATAAAAAGCAGAGAAGAACTCTTAGACAAGTGGAATGAAGGTTGGACTTGTTTTTTTAACGCAATTAACTCCTTGTCCACAAACGACCTTGACAAAATTATTTACATACGAAATCAAGGACATACGGTGACAGAAGCTATTAACAGACAACTTGCACATTATTCATATCATATTGGGCAAATTGTATTCTTAGGAAAAATGCTCACTGAAAAAGGCTGGACTTCATTATCAATTCCAAAAGGAAATTCGCAAGCATTTAACAAAGACAAGTTTTCAAAACCAAAACAAAGAGTACACTATACAGACGAATTTTTAAATGACAAAAAAGGATAAAACCCGAACCGCTGATAGCCGTTTTGAAAAAGCGGCAACACGTTAGCCGTCGTCCTGCCAAATAAAAAGCATTTAAAGCGGATTTTGCCATTTTTTCCTTTTACATATTTAAAGACTTGCAGTAATCCTCAGTTTCCTTCCCTTTATTTGCTGAAACTGAAAAAACCGCTTAGATCCCATACCGATATGTCGATGTTTTGGCTCAATTGAAAGAAGACTATGGAAATGACCAGATTATACTTACTTACTTTTCTCATTGGCATTATTTTAACAGCATGTATTACTGATGCTCCAACAAATGATGAATTAAATTTAAGCATACCACCAGTTCCTGACAGCATTGAAGGACCATTTACTATTGAGGGGGCAAACCTTCTTAAAGACAATAAGGTTGTTCATTACAAAGGTGTCAATGCTATGCAGTCTTTTGGATTAGTGAACCCTGCGTTGATGAACGAATGGAATGTTCAGATTGTGAGAGAATTCATTGGTAATCTGCGCGAACAGCCAATTGATGGTAACGCTATTCAAGCCTCTGATGGTGTATGGTACCACCCCCTGCAGAATATTGTGGATCAGAATCGTACCAATAACAAAATTACGATCCTTTGCCCTTTCGGATGGGTAGATATCAATGGGCAACAAACAATGCTTACTGGTCTTAACCCTTCGTCACAACCTTTCTACCAATCCTATAAAATAAAGATGCGTCAGATTGCTGAACATTTTAAAAATCAACCCGATGTTTGGATCCAGGTGTGGAATGAACCCTATCACTGGAACAATGAGAATAGCTATTTTCACGAACTTTGGCTAGACGATATGATAGATATGGTTGACAACCTGCGCTGGATTGATGGCTTTCATAACATAATAATCGTTCCGGGCAATGAGCAGGGGCAGTCAGAAGACGCAATCATTGCAAAGGGAGATGATCTTTTAAAAAGCAGATATAATCTACTTTTCGATTTACATGTTTACGAAAAATGGCTGGCCAATACCACTGAAGAGGAGTTAGTAAATAGACTGGAAAATCTAAAAAGTAAGAATTTCGCATTTATAATAGGCGAAGTAGGGGTGCAAAATGCAGGTAGAGTAATGCGTGTAAAACACTTTTTAAATGCAGTAAAGACCACAGAAATTACTGTTTTAGCTTGGCTCTGGAACCGAGACAGTAGTTATAATAATGCTTTATTAACAAACGATGGACTTCCAAATTCTACTGTTAGTAATAATTACTGGGGATTAAAATATAAAGAGTTCCTTCAGGATTGAGTATTATCTCATAAAAAATATATACTTATATATGCTATTTATTCATTGCACAATACATTTACAAAGTGTTAAAATAATTTCTAATTCTAACAGAAATCGCTACATCAAGCGGCTCAAACGGACCACGCTAATTAAAGTGTTGCTCTATATCCGGTTTGCAAAAATGATTGGAGCTATTAAATTACCCAAGCCGGCGTGCCCTTATAGCCGCTAAACCGCTATGTATCTGATCAGAGCTGGGTGCGATAGTGCCGCTAACTTAATGAGAACGTTTAGATCAAAGTTTATGACTAAAATATTTTCCGTGGCGATTATTGTCATACTGTCTGCATCAATGAGTGGCTGCGGCTTATTTAGTGATGCTGATGAAAAGTTTATCTTCACTGATACAAGAAAGCCTGATGCACAGGAAATCGAATACCGCGCTTTGGCCAATGAGCTGCATTCCATAAAGCCATGCTATCTAGTTCATCCTCAAAGCTTGAGCAAGGGAGGATTTGGCCCTACCGGGAACCAGGTATCATTGCTGAGGAGCAGATGCTTTGCTGTGGTTGCAGAGGGTTTGGGAGACGTTGGGCTTTGCGACAAAGTACGTTCAGCCAGCACGCTGTTCCTCTCGGGAGCAAATTTGAATGCAGAATTGTGCCGCCAATTGGCACGGATGAACCACGAAAGAAGCATCAAAAGTGGGACGGGGTCCTACAGCCTGGATGTGTCAAAAATAATCTCCCTTGCCGGCTACGACGAGGCTATGGTTGATGCCTATCTGGTTTCTGAAGGCCGGTTTTCCAGCCTGGAGACAGCGATGCGTTATCGACGAGACCAATCTTCTACCTATTGGAACGAGGTAAAGATGACGCTTATTCACACACAGGACTTTTTCGATAGGATTGCTCATATGCCCGGATTCGGTACACCCGAAGATGAGGCTAAAATGCAAGACCTGAAATGGCAGCCCCGACAACAGAGGCTTTGGACCCCACCTGAGCAGCGCGTGCGCTCTGCACCAGAACTTAGAGTGCCTGCACAATAGGACTAATAATAATGATTGATCGGGTTTACTTACTCCTCGGGAAGATACATAACCAGGCCAAGTACGGGCACAGCTTATCCGTTGCAGCTTCGCCTCTACTCCAAAACTACGCGTGTTGGCGGCTTTATGGCACATGAGATTGTATTGAACCCGAGATCCGAATTTAACAAACATCCCACATGAAGAGATATCTCCACCCCGGGCTGCTTTTCCTCGCGTGTATGCTCCTATTCACATTGCCGGAGCCCGGTATCCTGCGTAAATTCATTCTCGATGGTCTTCTGGGAGCTGTACTGATTTTAATTCCTTTACACCTGATATTTACCACTAAAACACACACTGATCCTCATCCTGTCCTCAGCTACTGGATCATTGGGATTGCGGGTGCAATTTTGACCGGCATATTCTGGTTTCGCATTACATCTGGCAGTTATGCGTTCGAAACGGGGTTGTCAATCCAAATTTCGAAAACCTTTTTCTTCTGGGCACCAGCGGCATTGTTCGCAATACTGTACAGATAGGATGGTGAAGGCTGGATTCACGGTAAACGTGGCGCCATACTGACCCGGCTGCTTGTTGCGGCGGCAGGAAGCCTTGCCGGGCTTGTGGCCTGTGAAATCGCCCGAACTCATATTGACCAGGTCTCTCTGGAAAGTGCCTTGGTTCATGTGGAACGGCAGCTGCCGGATGGGAATAATCGGATCGATTTCAGGCACGAGAAGTCGGTCCTTCATCTGGAGGTGATTCTGGATTCTTCAATCACTGAACCCAATATCCACAGTCTGCAGCGCCTCCGGACGATTTCCGACCAGGCAGCTCGCCTCACCGGGCGCAGGGATACCGACAGTCTGAATCTTCGCATTCGCCGCAATGACACGGAGCTGGCGGCATTAAACTGGCCCGATCCCGTAACAAATCGTCCGGCCGACCGGCTCCGCATCAACTACAGCGGCACCGGCCTTAGCAACCTCCCGACACCCGGTGATCTGGACTTGTTGTTCGATACTGTTCAGAAGGTCTTTCGACCAAAGGACCTCGAGGCTTCGCTCGACGGTGCAACCCTTGTTCTGCGCTGGATCGGATATATGGAAAACGCTGAAGAAATCCTACTTGATCCATTAGAAATACCGGATCTTATCCACGACTGGCAGGCAGCCAATCATGTTGCAATTCGTGCTGCTGCACTTTTTGAAGGACTTGATTCGGTCCGGCTCTTTATGCCCGGCCATTCTGTCTCGGTCGCAGCCGACAGTGTCAACGCACTATTCCGTTTCCAAAAACTGCTGCCGTTATCTGACGCTTCTGTCAGAATTCAGATATTTGACAATGAAGAGATGCCGGAGTTACCGAAATCTGCAGGCAGTGCACCGGTAATGATCTATTGGGGAGATGGGGAATTTACCACCCGTCGCAACCTGGCAGGGCCTCTCTGGCCGTGGGAGAAGGCAACGTTGGCCGGATATGAATTTCACATTACCGATCTGGAAGCCGACGGAACTGTTCATTTTGTGATCCATCCGTTCGATTATACGGAGCAGGCGAGCCGGATAAAACTTCAACCCGGAGAAACTCAACAACTGGATTCGCTTTACCTCCGAAATTTGGACTAGGCCTCCTTCAATTGATGAGACGAGTTGGCAAAGACAATTGAAATTTATAGTATGGGAACATGAGGATTTGCATAAAGATCAAGCAATACAACCGGATTTTTCCGTTACTTGCTCGTAATATTAATCTTCTGAGTTGCATCATTTCCAGCTTTTTATCACTCTATTAGCTTATTATGGCAAAATCGGTTAAACACCAACTCATTATGTAATCTAAATAAATCTTACTTTTTCATCACACGACATCTTTGTCATAAAAATGTCGCAAACAAGCCGTTAATTTTGTATCAACCGTTATATAGATTTCAGTGAACCATAAGTGAAAATATGAATTCGTCATCATGATCGCTGAAAAAATAAAACAGATGCGCACTCAAAAAGGTTTTTCTCAAGAAAAATTGGCCGAAAAAACGAACTTAAGCCTGCGCACCATTCAACGCGTGGAAAATGGGAAATCAGACCCTCGTGGTAATACCATCATCCGTATAGCGGACGCCTTAAACGTTACCATTGATACATTTCTTGACTCCCAAAAGGAAGAAAACAAGACGTATTTAGCTTCTCTACACATCTCGGCATTGAGCTTTCTGCTTTTTCCACTATTAGGAATCATTTCCCCCCTCCTACTTTGGATATCGAAAAAAGACCAGATAAAGAGTTTGACCTCTCATTCCAAAAAGTTGTTAAGCTTTCAGATCACATGGACTATTCTACTATTTATGGGGTTAATAGCATTTCTTTTTTGGGGAAATTACAAAACTGGTGCAATGAGTGATATCAGTCCATCAATTGTCAGTGAAATTTATTTTCCGTTTTATCTTTTTATGGGTGGTCTGTACTTGTATAATCTGATTATCATTTCTTACAATGCTTTGAGGGTGAGCGCTGGTAAGAGGGTATGGTATAAACCAAAAATTAATTTCTTGCCTTAAAACTCATTGGATTGCTTAACCAGCAAATTAACGGACGTGTCAGCGTTTTTTATTTATTTTCAAGTACTAGACTCGACTGTTATTTACAAAACCTTTATAGAGCTATACATAATTAATCTTTCACACAGAGTAAATTTTATATGGAATATTCAGCTTTTAAACTAAACTACAAGTTAGTTTGGATTATTGTAATCAGTAGTGTTCTATTTTCAATAACTGCGCTGCTTTCCATATTTCAACAATGGGTTGTTCCTCAAGTTATAACTCATTCTGCAATTATTTTATCGGCGGCAGCCTGGCTAATTGTAATTGGAGATATGGCATACAGGAAATTTTACCATAAGTCATTATGGGTAATATTTATGGTACTATTTCCTTCGATCACGCCAGTTGTTTATTTATTTCAAAGAAGCAAACTTGAAAGAATTGAAAGTAATATCAGTAGATAGTTTTTTAAGCATATATAATTAACCTTGTATGCTCTATGACGTCCTCCTCAAGCGGACATGTCTCGATTTTGGCTTTTAAGAAATCGGGATCTGGTTATTGGCTTTCCTGGTTTACATTATTTCAACAATTACCCGGCATAACCGATTAGGCGGTGAGCCGATAGAATTTTAAATAATCTATTTATGGTAAAATCAGGAAGTATCTCAAGTGAGTTTTTGATTAATAGCTTTTTAGGATTCGCTTTCGTGGTCTTAATGGGTGGGACATTATCCGTCTTATTTGCAATTAATATTGCGGACAATATTGTAAATGCTCCAATTTCGCAGCCTTTGGTAATTTTAATTGTATTTGGAATAATTTGTTTGACTTTAATGCCCTATTCTTTTCGAGTCGCGAGATCAATAAGATTTTTAGATATTTCTTCCTCCGATCCGAAAAATATGAAATTCACTATTCATGCACCTGTGTATGCAAATGAAGTTGGAAATCCAGATGAGATTGATATTAAACAGATTAGAACGATCACCCGGGATCGAATCTTTAGTAACCTGATGAAGTTTAATTATGAACACGATGGGCAGCAGAAGACAATCATTAGTTTCATTAAAAAAGAAAATGTGGATTTCATCCGAAATCTGCCAAAGTATCAATCCCAACTGGATATCGACTAAACGAGATTGCTATAACAGTGCAAATCAATCAGACGTATTAGTATTTTGAAACTTAACTTCATGTAATTGCCATACCGATTATATGCCGGGCCGTTATATACCATAAGGATTTCACTATTTTTTACGTTGCACAACAGCTTAGTTTGCCTACATCTTTGCCAAAGGTGATGGCCGCTAGTTTGATTCCTTCAGCCAGCGTCAGGTATGGATGGAATTCCGATTTCAGGGACTCTATCGTAATTCCGTGGCGTATGGCCAGTGAAAGCTCCATTAACAGTTCCGACCCTTCAGGCGCCAGGATACGTGCACCAACCAACTGATCGTTTTGCTTATCACGGATTAATTTGATGAAACCACGGGTATCACGTGCAGCAATAGATCGCGGAACATGCTCCAGAGAAAGTTTCGCCACGTCAACATCGATACCCGCATCTTTGGCCTGATACTCATCCATGCCCACACCGGCCACCTGCGGATCGGTAAAAATCACCCAGGGCAGTACGGAGAAATCAGCTTTTCCACGGCTTTCCCGTATGGCGTTTTGAGCGGAAATTTTACCTTCATAAGCGGCCGTATAGACAAATTGCCGGTCACCCAGCACATCGCCTGCGGCAAAGATGTGATCCACAGATGTTCGCAGGGTTTCATCGACCGGGATGTAACCAAGACCCTCGGTTTTAATACCAATGTTTTCCAATCCGAGATTTGCCGTGTTTCCGATTCGTCCGGTCGCAACAAGTATATTATCAGATTCGAGTTTTTGCTCTTTGCCGTCCACGGTCAGGCGCACTATCTTCTTCCCTGTAGCCTCATTTCTTGAAACTTCCTTAATTTGAGTATTTGTCAACACCGTCATTCCTTCATCTTCCAGGTATCCGGCCAGCGCCATTCCAAGTTCTTCGGGCTGATCGCTAAGTATATGCCGTGAGCGCTGCACAATGGTCACCTTACTGCCCAGGCGGCTGAAAAGCTGCGCGTTTTCCAGAGCGATGTAGCCGCCGTCTAATACAATCAGGCTTTCAGGAAGTTCGTCCAATTCATAAGCCGATTCGTTGGTTAGATAGCCGGTCTCTTCCAGGCCATCGATTTTTGGTGCCCAGGGTGCCGCCCCGGTTGCAATCAGAATATTTTTGCCGTAAAACGATGTTCCCTCAACATCTACGGTGTGTTCATCCAAAAACCGGCCAAAGCCTTCCATGAGCCGGATATTCGGATCATCGGTGATCACATCCACATATTTCCCTTCACGCAAATCGCTGACCATCTGCCTTTTCTGCTCAATAATTTTTTTGAAGTCCGTGATGGCAGCTTTCGATTCTATTCCTTCAAAGCGCGGATGGTTGGCGTGGTGGATCATTTCTGCGGTACGAATCAGCGTTTTGGATGGCACGCATCCCACATTTACGCAGGTTCCACCGGTGGGAAGGCCTTTGTTGATTATCACTGCTTTTCCTCCAAGCTCACTGGTGCGGATAGCCGCGGCAAGAGCGGCTGATCCACCCCCGATGATCAACAGGTCAAACCGGTTTTCACCATTCCGGGAGGATTTAATTTCTCCGGTTACTTTGTAATGGCCGGTATTGTTAATGGTATCAATCAATTCCTCTTTTGAAATGGTGTCAGAATCAAAAATGATTTCTGCTTTCCCATTTGAGTAAGAGACAGATTTGTTTTCGACCCCTTTTTTTTTGGACAGTGCGCGGTCGATGGATCTGGCGCAGCCATCGCAGGTCATTCCGCGGATGCTGACGTTTAGTTGTGTTTGTTTGTACATAGCATTATTTAGGCAAATTATTAAACGATGGTTAAAAAAAGAGGCTATTCAGCAACTCGAAATCCTGTAGAGTTAACAGCCGTAACCAGTACTTCCCGATTTGTTTTCGTCTTGTCAAAGGCAATCGTAGCCGATCGGGTATCATAAGAAACATTCGTTTCCAGTACGCCATCTACATTTTGAACGGCATGCTTCACCGATGCCTCGCAGCCGGTGCAGGTCATTCCTTCAATATCAAGCGTAACCCGTTCAACCTGGGCATCGCTTACGTACACCACATTGGGAGTGTTATCCTGTATAAAGATGTGGGAGTAGTACGGAAAAGCAACCAGCAGGCCAACAGCAACCGTAACGATTCCAAGAAAGCTTTTTGATTTGAAGAACGACCGGTCATCTTCGCACTCGCAGTCTATTTCTTTTTTAGGTTTTAGAAGTTGATACCAGGCGAATCCAAGAAACAGCACCGTAAGACTGATCATCCAGGGCCGAAACGGTTCCAGAAATGAAAATGTGGCTGCAATTCCACCGATACCGGCCAATACGGCAAACACCGGCGTGATACAACAAAGTGCAGCTATAAAAGCGGTTACGATTCCGGCTCCGAGCCATTTGTTTTCATTATTCATGCGGCTATAACCTTCATAATTTCGTTTTCTTTGATTTGATTGAACATAGGTGTTAAAACTTCTTTGTAGGGCTCTCGTAGGGAGTAAAAAATCTGTTTACCATCTCTTGCGCTACTCAACAGGCCCCCATCTTTCAATTTCCGAAGATGCTGCGACACAGCCGGAACCGTCATATCCAGAATATCTGCCAGGTCGCAGGGACAGAGATCTTCCTCCTTATTCAGCAAAACCAGAATTTTCAGCCGTACATCATTTCCGGCAAGTTTTAATATATCGGACAGTTTAAGTATAGAGGCTTCTACATCGTGCAAATCCTGAATGCATTGGTTAATCTGGTTCAGGTCCGCTACTTCACGAATACAGGTTTGTTTTTTCATAGTTTTTGAAGTTCAATTACATTTAAGCAACGGCTAAAATGAAAAACTATTTTATCATTTAAGCAAATAATTAAATGTTGACTGGTACTATTACAAGCATTTTCGCTGATTTTCTGTTTAAGGACTTACAGCTCTATCTCAAAAAGCCAAAGAATCTGCTTAACCCTGGTTATCAATTTTATTAGGCCGGTATGAAACCAATCTTACGAATTAGCAATAATTGAACGAATATTCAGCCTCTCTTATCAACGGGACGATGCCCATGACTCTAACCGATTGATCCACCATTCCCATTCTTTGTTTGCCCCGGCTCTTCCGCCTTTTACACCTCGTGCTTTTGACCATAACAGCATAAAAGCTCCGGACACGATTCCGGCTTGTTCCAGTTGCTGCCATAACTCCTCATCAAGAGTATAACCCAAATGTGCTTCCAGCATGGAGCGATATTTAAGCAGAACATCCTCTTTAGACTCTGCCAGTCTCGATGCATTTACCGCCAGGAACCAACCGATATCGAATGTACACGGTGCGTGTCCGGCAAATGCCCAGTCTAACAAGCATAGCCGGCCATCTCTCCCTTTTGCAAAATTGGCAATTTTGGTATCTCCGTGTACCAGGGTGCGGGGCAGGTCTTTCCATGAAAGCGTAATGTCGCCGGCAGGTAACAGGAAAAGCTCTTTCAGGTGGTCCGGCAGAAGTGTCATCGCCATTTCCCAACCTTCTTTGACCATCTGAGGCAAACTCTTTGCCCAATTATCTGTGTAGGTCAGATGATCAATTGGCCCCATGATATAGACGAAATCCTCCATTTGATGCAGCCAAGGCAGGGATTCCACGATTGGTGATTCCCAATATGCGGCATGTAATTCAGCCAGTTTATCGAGCATAAGATCCTGATCACTTTGGTCAAG